>CAZMIN010000001.1:0-520 GCA_964566405.1 Candidatus Woesearchaeota archaeon
CTTACAAACTCAAAATTAATGCTCTGCAGGAACAAGAGGTTATCTCTAACATTAAAAATAGTCTTAAAAAATAGATAAGTTGTAATAAAAACAGAAAATAATATACTGATGATTGCTGTAGGAATAACAAAAGTTCCTAAATCCCCATATTTCAAACTGATTATTCTTCTATAGGTCCAAAGATTTCTTATTAATCCAAAATACCACCTTCTCCTCTGGATAGTTAACGCCTTGAGTGTTCTGGGAGCAGTTGTGTAGGCAGGAGCCTCAGGACAATTTTCGGTGTGGTAGCCATGAGATTGAATCCTTAAAGCCATTTCCAGGTCCTCGGTAATATTCCCTTCATCATAACCCCCATATTTATCAAAAAAAGATTTTCTATATGATGAAAAAGCGCCAGGGGCCACATAGATTGCCCTCAAAGAAGCGAAAGCTTTTCTCAAGAAAAGGCCCATAACATATTCTACGTGTTGGATTCTCTGTAAGATATTTTTTGGCTTATCTATAATCATGGCAGGAG
>CAZMIN010000001.1:530-69749 GCA_964566405.1 Candidatus Woesearchaeota archaeon
TACTCTGAGGATCTACGGTAGTATCTGCATCCATGGTAAAGATTATTTTTCCTTTTGCCTGTTTTATCGCCAGATTAAGAGCAGTTCCTTTTCCCCCGTTCTCCTTATGAAGAACTCTTATTTTCCCACCTTCAAATTTTCTCGCTATTTCTAAAGTGTTATCTTTGCTCCCATCGTCAACCACAATAACTTCAAAATTAGGATAGTCTGATTTGGATACTGATTTTATGGTCTTAGCTATGGATTTTTCCTCATTATAAGCAGGAATAATAACAGAAACCATAGGAAGCTCATCGTCTGTGTATAGTAACCTCTTCTTCTTTTTGTATGCCACAAAACTAAGAATATAAAAAGTCGTTGAAACCAATCCTATATAAATCGAAAGATAAATTACAATAGTTATAAGATCTGCCATTTTATTCTCCTCCCGTCTTCCTTTGGGGTTTGGGGACATTGAAGTAATCATAAAATTCTTCTTTTAGATTCAATTCATAAGTGTGTCCTGTCTTCTTTTTTCTTATCATTCCTAAATCCTTAAATTTCTTTACATGGTCGTATGCTTTGTTTCCTCTAATCTTTATTATCACAGATTGCTTAATTGGTTGTTTAAATGCGATGATGGCTAATGTCTCCTGTTCTGCCTTAGAGAACTCAGAGCTTCCTGTCGCTAGTTTGTTTATTATAAAAGAGAACTCTGGCCCCACATCCATCTTCCAGGCACCTGTTTTCTCTACTATCTGCATCGCAGAATCGATTTCTTCATATTTTTCCTGGAGTTTCTCCAGCAATTCTTTGATTATTATGGGATTTAAATCAGAGAGAGACATCAACTCCTGCATATTCAAAAATCTTCCTGAAACAAACAGAATCGCCTCCAGAGTTTTCATATCTTTTTTTTGTTTTGCTTCATCTATTTCTTTCAAGGTTTCGCTAGTTACGCCCATTTTAAACTCTAAATCGAAGTATAGAACCAATTCCACTTAGATTATAAAATTGTTCTCCTTCAGGAGTCTCTATAGATATCATCTTCACTGTAGAACCCATGTCTTTTGCCATCTTTGTTAATTCTCTTATCAGATCCTTGTCTAGTTTAACAGATAGGAAAAGAGTATCGACAGCCCCTGCCTTCAGAGCCCTTCTGTTTTTTTCTTCATTTAGAAATGTCTTTTCTGGGTTTTCCCCCAGACTCTCGAATAATCTCTCAACATCTTTCTTCTCTTGTAACCTCTCTTGATTTTCAAGAATATCAGAAGATTTTTCAACAAGTTCTTTTAATCCAGATTCAGAAGAATCTCCTATGTCTATCTTTCCAATAACTTTTTCTCTCAATTTCGTGACCATATATTCCCCTTCAAGAAATTCATCTTTTGTTGGTATAGGTCCCCCGACAATGATTCCCTTAAGCTTTGGCATATCAAAAAATATTTTTTTCATTTCTGCCGCGATTCTCTTATAAAAATCCCTAGTCAAACCTTCTGTAATCCTATGAAAACGCTGACTCGATTGACCACCAGCCCTTACCTTACTAGGAACTCCCGAAGTCATTTTTTGCATAACTTCTATTCTCTTTCCTTCTAACAACCCAATAGTTGCTTCTTTCCTATCCATCACCAACAATCCAAAAACCTCTGAAACTTCAAGAAGTTCTTTTAAGGGCTCCAGAACAAATTCCTTATCACAACGATACAACCTACTCTTCAGATGTATTGGGGGTTCGATATCCCATAATTTCAAATCCTGTTGACCTTCAACACCAGAGACGTTCCCGGAAAAAAGAGCAAGACCTTTTTCAGGCGTTTTCTTCAGTGTCTTTAGATGTCTTATTATTTTCTCGAGAGCATCGATAACATTCTTTCTCGTTGCAGTTGATTTAATATTCTTAGCAGTAGATTTTTCTGCCCCGAGTTGCCTCTGAACAGAATTTACATCGTATCCTTCAGGGATATAAACCGTAATCAGCTCTGTGTGTCTTCCCCGAATCTTCTCGAGTTGCTCTAATACATCTTTAAGCTCTTCTTTTGTCAGTTCTGTCATTTAAACTCCACCTTAAATTTACCTGTTTTTATTTCCGAAGCGTTTGTAACTGCTTTTAAATCTTGAATTAATTCTTTAATTTTCAATTTGTCCTCTTTTGTAATAGTTAATATAATCTCAGAATTCATTGACTTTTGGGCTTTTGTTTTTTCTTGTCTAACCCTCCTTATTATGGCAATTAGCTTATTAAAGGTTTTATCATACGTGCCTTTTTCTAAATTCTTGTATTTAGGCCATTCACTTATATGAATACTTTTGCATTTCTCATATTTTCTGAAGTGGGTTTGGTATAAATGTTCTGTGATAAAAGGCATTATCGGAGCCAGCATTTTAAGAATATCTAGAAATATTATATAAAGTGTATATCGGGCAGATTCTTTTTCTTGTTTATTTCCATTATAAACACGCCATTTTATAATTTCCAAATAATGATCACAGAAATATTTCCAAAAAAATTCCTCTACATTAAATTTAGCTTTTGAGTATTCATAGATTTCAAATCTATAAGTCGTGCTATTTATTAGAAGGTCAAGTTTCTTTAAAAATAATTCATCTACTTTTTCCAGTTTCCTCGGCTTCCTTGGTTTGGTTTTTCCAAGATTCATAAAAACAAACTTAGATGCGTTAAAGAGTTTTGTTACGAATTTTTTTCCAGTCACTACCTCTTTCTCTTGATAATCCAAATCCTCTCCTAGTTTTGAACCGGCTGCCCAGAACCTCAGTGCGTCTGTCCCATATTTTTTCATAACCTCTCTCGGGTGTATTGCATTTCCTTTGGATTTTCCCATCTTCTCCCCCTTAAGCGTAACAAACCCAGATATCATTGTATTCTCCCATGGAAGTTTCTTTTCATGGTAAAAAGACTTTACAATAGTGTAAAAAGCCCAGGTTCTTATTATATCATGAGCCTGGGGTCTTAGAGAATAAGGTAATTTTATTTTATTTCCAACTAAAGAAGATGCTATTTGAGGGGTCAATGAAGAAGTTGCCCACGTATCTAAAACTTTTGTCTCTGGTTCTGCATTTTCCTTACATTTAGGACATTTTTTTTCTATCTCAGAAGGATCTAAAGGAAGCTCTTTTTCTTTGGCAAGAATTATTTCACCACACTTCCTACAATACCATACAGGTATAGAAACTCCAAAATGCCTGTCTCGGGAAATACTCCAATCCCACTCTAATCCGTTGACCCAATTTTCATATCTCTTATACATGAACTTAGGATACCATTCAATCTTTTTTCCTTCTTCAATCAGTTTCTTTTTCTCATCGAGAATTTTAATAAACCACTGTTCTGTTGGTAAAAATTCTATCTCTGTTCCACATTTATCATGAACATTAACAACATGAGATATTTGTTTCTGGTCGATTATCAAACCTTTTTTCTTTAAATCCTCTAAAATCTTTTTTCTTGCTTCTTTTATCTTCATCCCCTTATATCTATCAATATTCAAGGTTCCATCATAATTAAAGATAATTCTTGGATTTAATTTAAATTTATTAACAGCCTCAACATCAAATTTATCTCCATAAGAACAAACCATCATAACACCTGTCCCTTTCTCTAGGTCTGCAGATTTATCTTCAAAAATAGGAACTTCATAATTGAACAAAGGAATCCTGGCTTTTTTTCCAATAAGGTTCTTATATCTCTTATCATCAGGATTTACAAAAATCGCAACACATGCGGGGATTAATTCAGGACGTGTTGTAGCGATAGGGAGAGCCTTACCTTCTGCTTCAAATTTAATTGTAGAAAAAGAGCTCGGAAATTCCTTGTCTTCTAGTTCTGCCTGTGCAATTGAAGTCTGACATTCAGGACACCAAATTGTTGGAAAATTCTTCTTATAGATTCTTCCTGCTTTGAACAAATCTAGAAAAGATTTCTGAGATATTTTCCGGGAGTTTTTATCAATAGTTGAATAACAAACACCATAATCAGCACTTACCCCAAGATCTTTCCATTGCTGAATAAAATCAGGAGTAATCTTCTTCAGGGTTTTAAGACATAATTCTATAAACTCTGACCTTGACATCTCTTTACTCTTAACTTTTTTTAATTTTTCGATAAGCCTCTCTGTAGGTAGCCCATTATCATCTGTTCCAAAAGGATAGAAAACATTACCTTCAAACATTCTTCGAAATCTGGCTATAAAATCCTGCTGAGAGTACGAAAATGCGTGCCCCACGTGCATGTCTCCCGAGACAGTTGGTGGTGGTGTATCGATACTATAGATTTTCCCCTTATTCTTAGGGTCAAATTTGTATATTTTTTCCTTTTCCCAGAACTTTTTTATCTTTTCCTCCACCTCTTCGGCGTTATAATACTTCATAAAATTCATAAATAAAGCAAGTTTTAAAAACTATTCATATTTCCATAAATCATGGCAACAGACAACAAAATATCCATGCCTGCCGGGTTCGGAGGGTTGATGCGGTTTGATGAAGAATATGCCAGCAAGTTTAATCTAAAACCCACACACGTAATAGTGTTCATAATTTTAATAGTAGCTTTTAGGGTTGTTCTGGGGATGTTTTTTTAAAATGCTTGGTGGTTTAAATCCTAAAAAAATGCAGGCTGTCATGAAACAGATGGGAATGTCGCAGGAAGAAATCTCTGCTTCTCGTGTAACAATTGAAAAACCAGACGACACAAAGATAGTGATTGAAAATCCCTCTGTTACAAGAATAAAGATACAAGGCCAAGAGAGTTTTCAGATTTCAGGAGAAGCCAGAGAAGAAGGCGGAATCTTAGAAGAAGATATAAAAACGGTCATGGAAAAGACAGGAAGCTCTGAAGAAGCATCCAAAAAAGCTTTAGAAAACACTAGCGGGGATCTCGCAGAAGCTATTTTGAAGCTTAGCGATTAAAATCTATATCTTATCACCAAAATCTATATCAATCCTTAACCACTGATGAAGATATGGAAAAATTCCTTGAAAAGATTGAGGAAGCTGAAAAAACCATCCAGACCGCAGACCATATAATCTATGTCACTTTTCCATTAATAAAAGACAAGAGGCTTCTGTTAAAGGTTATTCAAGAGATAAAAACGGCTATCAGTAACTGTATCAGTTCAATTTTACATTATGAATATCTCTACAAAAGGATAACATTATACAAAGATTCCAAGATAAACTTCAAAACATTTACAGAAAAATGTTCACCGAGATATCAGATAAGCAAAGAAGAGATAAAACTCATTCTAGAGTTATTCGATTTTGTGGAAAAACACAAAGAAAGTCCTTTTGAATTTATCAGAGAAGAAAAAGTTGTTATTCTCTCAGAAAATATGAAGCCAAAAACTCTAACCATTGAAAAAACAAAGGAGTTTTTGATACTCGCAAAAAACATTTTAAGAAAAACCAGAGATGTTATGAAGAGAAATTTCTAAGAAAAATATAAAAAGCCAACAATCTTAGTAAAGTACACTTCTAAAAGTAAAAATACCTCTAGGTTAAATAATAAGATGAGGAAAAAAGGAAAAAAAGATGCTTCTAGGAGTAGGAAAGCACCCATGGAAGAAATAATTCAAGAAAAAATAAGTGCAGACCATCTTCTATATGTTAGCCTGAAATATACAAAAACATGTGATGTTATAATGAATTTGCTTCTTAGATGGAAAAAAATGATTGAAACCAGTATCGACGAGATATTGAAACGTGCAAAAAAGAAGAAAAAGATTTCCTCAGTCTCAACAAATCCTGTGGGAAGAATGGAACAGGTGAGAAAGTTATTTAAGAAAGACAAGAATTTCTTAGAAGTAATTGATATGTACGAAATGTTTCGAAAACTTCATGAATTGAGGTCTGAAAGAATTGGGGAATTCAGAAAAAATGTCACCCTTAAGCTATTTTATAGAGGAGAAGAAGTAAACGTAAATTTGGAACAGTTAAAAAAATATGCTGAAGAGTTAGAAAAGTTTATAAGTACAACAAAGCAATTTCTTCTATCATAAAGAATAGTTAAAATTCTTAAAATAAAATTTAGACAAGAAATGAAAAAAATCATTGTTATTACGTCTGGAAAAGGGGGGGTTGGAAAGACAACAACAGCCATAAACCTTGCATCAGCCATGAACCATTTCGGAGAAGACGTGCTTGTAATCGATGGAAATTTATCAACACCTAATATAGGAATTCACCTAAACTCTCCAGAAGTTCCAATAAATCTTAATCATGTTTTAAAAGATAAAGCAGATGTATTCGAAGCTGTTTATCAGCATGAATCAGGAATAAAGATACTTCCTTCTTCTCTTTCTGTAAAAGAGTTAAAAAAAACAAAGCCGGAAAAGATGAAAAAATTTAAAAAGGATTTCAAAAAGATGGCAAACAATATTATTGTGGATAGTTCTGCAGGTCTCGGTAACGAGACTAGATCTGCTATAGAGCTAGCAGACGAAATCATCATAGTCACTAATCCAGAGATGCCTGCACTTACAGATGCATTGAAGACAATAAAACTTGTAGAAGAGTTCGGGATACCTATCCTGGGGGTCATTGTGACGAGGGTAAGAAAAGATGATATAGAGATGCAGCCAGACATAGTCAAAGAAATGTTAGAGATTCCCATTCTTGGAATGGTTCCAGAAGACATAGCTGTCCAGAAATCTATAAATGAAAAAGATGCTGTGGTTCATATTTATCCAAAGAGTAATGCCGCAAGAGCCTATAAAGAAATTGCTTCTAAGATGTTAAACGTGAAATATGACTCAAAGAAAGACAGGGAAGGTATGTTCCATAGAATTCTACAAAAACTTGGTTTGAAAAAATAAACAATATAAATAAATTCAAACATGGAAAACGTAAAATTTAGCGACTGGCAAAAATTGGATTTAAGGGTTGGAAAGATTCTAAAAGCAGAAGATATTGAAGGGGCAGACAAACTCTATAAATTAGAAATTGATTTGGGAACAGAAAAAAGAACTCTCGTTGCAGGGCTTAAACCATATTATAAAAAAGAAGAACTCGTGGGGAAAAGTTGTATAGTCTTCACAAACCTCGAACCAAAAACTCTAAGAGGAATAGAAAGCCAGGGAATGATTCTCGCAGCAGTCAGTGAAGATAAAAGCAAGGTGAGACTACTTCAGCCAGATGAAGACATAGAACTAGGAAGTAAGATTAGATAAACCACATCTTGTTAGATGCATTGCTGAATTATTCTGGACATAGAACTTCTGGACCTACACACCAACATAGTATTGGTGGTTCTGTAGGATAACAACCAGGTTCAATTACCCACCCTGTACATTCATAATAATTTTCTCCAGGGGGGCAGCCATCTGTATCACAGCTGAGATCCGTCCAAGTATAATCTTGTACACTGTGCCAACCATAACCAGTATCTGTTTTTCTCATACAAACCTCAAAAGAACTGCTTCTTACATCATCCGCAGAACAAAAACTGCTTCTATACCTCAATAATCCGTCATTTACTTCATCACAAGTTCCCGCACCTGTAATTCTAGCCACTATATTTGTTAAACCAGAACCATCCCCTAATAAAAAATCTGCATTTATTGTGCCATTAACATCCAAAGTAGTGGAGGGAGATGGTGTATCAACACCTACCTTTCCAGCATCATAATAAATATCAGAACCACTCAGAGCCCATAAGCCTCCCCCACCTTCAACCTCACCAGCACTGTGCCCAAATGTAAGGGGATCGTTTGTACCATAAGCATAGACCCCGACACCTAATGCAAGAACAACTATAATTGTTATGAGGGTGTACAACCACCTGTTAGTAAAATTTATATGAAACTTCACCATCTTTATTATCAATTAATGGAATTCTTTATTTAAATATATTCTGGTTATTTCTTCTTAAATAAAATTCCAGACTTCTTTATCTTTATTATTTTCAACGGATTTTCGAGTTCATTTAAAGATATTTTAAACCCAAAACTCTTAGCAATTTTTTCAGAAGTTTCTGGAATAAAAGGCCAGAGAAGAATAGCAACTGCCCTTATCCCTGTTACGAGTTCAAATAAGTCTTTTTTACTTCCAGTTTCCCAAATTTTTTTCTCTTGCACCCATTGATTCAAGGTATCAACAAATGCAAATATAGAGTTAAGTGCTTTATCAAACTCATATCGTTCAATTAGTTCGCTAACATCCTCTACAACATTGGATATATGGACATCCACCCCAATTTTCTTAAAATCAACTTTATCATCATCCAAATACTTCTCAGCCAATACACTTACTCTTCTCACAAGATTCCCTAGTTTATTTGCCAACTCATTGTTATGTCTATCCTTCAAAGCTTCTTCTGAAAAATCTCCGTCATCTCCAAAAGGTGTTGCCCTCATTAAAATATACCGTATACTATCTGCAGGATATTTTTTTACTAAATCCAAGGGGGCGATAACATTTCCCAAAGATTTAGACATTTTTCTACCTCCAACAGTTAAAAATCCGTGAACTATAACTTCTTTAGGCAAAGGAAGCCCTATGCTTAATAACATTCCTGGCCAAATTCCGGTATGAAATCTCAACATATCCTTACCGACAACATGAACATCTGCAGGCCAATATTTCTTATACTTCTTATCTGGAAAACCAACCCCTGTCAGATAATTTGTAAGCGCATCTGGCCAAACATACATTACCTGATTTTCATCCCCTGGAACAGGAATTCCCCAAGGCAAATGATTCTTATCTCTAGAAAAACTAACATCTATCAAACCATCTTTGATTAAACCTAAAAAATCATTCTTCCATTTTAAAGGCCTTATCTTTAATTTATCTGATTCGATAAGCTTCTTAATTTTATCAGAATATTTACTTAATTTGAAAAAATAGTTTTCCTCAGAGATTTTCTCAATCTCTTTAGTTGGATGATCAGGGCATTTTCCATCAATTAAATCTTTCTCAGTAACAAACCTCTCACAACCAGAACAATACTTCCCTGTATATTTTTTCTTATAAATATCTCCTTTCTTCTCCAGTTCCTTCCAAACCTTAATAACCCCTGGCCAATGTACATTTTTATCTGTAGTTTTAATAAAATAATTATTAGAAATATTAAGTTCTTTAGTCAATTCCTTAAAATAACCTGAATTTTTATCAACAAATTTCTGTGGTTTCAAACCAGCCTTTTTTGCCATCTGATAATTCTTAGTTCCATGCTCATCTGTTCCGGTTAAAAAGAAAACATCAAACCCCTTAAGAGACTTCCATCTAGCTAAAACATCTGCTTGAACAATCTCTAAGGCAAAACCTATGTGAGGGGGGGCGTTTGCATAAGGAATTGTTGTGGTTATGTAAAATTTATTCTTCATAAATCTTTTAAAAGAAGAAGATATAAAAACTTAACTTCTAAGTGTCAATCTTTCCAGATAAGGAATCATAGCTATTTCATCTCTTTCTGAAAGAGATCTATCCTTCCTAATATCTGCTGGCCACCTATAGATTTCATCGAAGTCTCTTATCACAGAATCACTAGAGAAAGAAAAGGCTACCCTATGTAAATCAGACCCCGGTATAGAATGCTCACAAATATCATAAACATCTTTTGTGGGGGCCAGATGGGTTAAAAACCTACCCCTTATAATCTTTATCTGACCTGGTTTATTTATTATCACAACAGTATATCTATTTCTAGACCTAACCTGTTCCCCTGTATCTGTTTCCATGTTCCACCTCACTAATCTCCTCACCATCAGATTTTAAAAGATGGTTTGGTATTTAATAATTATTATGATGAAAAAGATGGTGAAAGAAAATCTTTCTCTGAAAGAGAAGAAACACAGGGCGAGAAGAATCAGTATAAAAGAAGGCATGTTTGCCTCGGCAAAAACTTCTTTCGGATACAACTATATGGCCCCTTTTGCAATCGCAATAAACGCCAGCAGTTCTTTGGTAGCTATGCTAGGTTCCATAGCAGGCCTCTTGGGTCCGTTAAGCCAAATTTTTGGTTCTCGAATTATGGGAAAGTATTCAAGAAGAAAAATACTTCTAAACTCTGTTTTTCTGGAAATTCTTATCTGGATTCCCATAATAACTCTAGCTTTTCTATTCTATAAAGGAATATTATTAAACAGTATTCCTTTTTTATTCTTTTTTTTCTTTTCTGTTTATGTTCTTTTTTCGAGTTTCGGTGTGCCTGCATGGTTTTCATGGATGGGCGACCTTGTAGATGAAAAATTCAGAGGAAGGTGGTTTGCAAAAAGAACATTGATAGTAGGTGTCGTCTCTGTCATTATAACAATAATTGCATCTATATTTCTAGATTATTTTAGAAGAAAAGAGTGGACAATGTTTGGTTTTATGATTCTTTTCTCTCTTGGTGCATTATCAAGGTTAGAATCTTGGAGAAATTTAAAAAAACAATACGAGCCTAAATTAAAACTAAAAAGAGGTTCTTATTTTTCTTTTTGGGATTTTCTAAAAGATACACCAAAAAATAACTTTGGAAGATTTTCTTTATATGTGGGTTTCTTATTCTTTACAATTTATATGTCTCTTCCGTTACTGGTGGTTTACCTCCTTAGAAATCTGGGATTCAGTTATACCATCTATATGATTGTTGTCTTTACAGGGACCCTCATAGCAGGATTGACCCTTGCATGGTGGGGAAGATTTTCAGATAAATATGGAAATTACAAAATTTTGGCCATAACCTCTGTATTAATACCCACAATCCCTATTCTTTGGATTTTACATCCTTCTCCGATATACCTCATACTAGTTCCTTCTATAATCAGTGGAATCTCATGGACGGGATTTAATCTAGCCACAAGAAATCTCATTTATGATAATGTAGGTATCCCAAAAAGAGGTTTAGCAGTTTCTTATTTCAGAATGCTGCAGGGAATAGGGATATTTCTCGGTGCAGGCCTTGGAGCAATATTGATTAAAGTAGTAACTACCACAGTAATAGAACCTGTTAAGATTATTTTCCTAGCTAGTGGAATACTTGGAATGGTTACTGTATTTTTTGGACTTCTAAAAATAAGGGAGGTCAGAAAAACACAAAAACTCGGAGGAAGAGATTTAAAAAATCTTATTTTAAAAGAAGGTAAGAGCAGTCTTTCTGAAGAAGTTCACGAGATATTGTCTATAAAAGATTATCTAGAGACTAAATAGTCACAAAGTATATAAAGAAAAATAAATATGTCTTACCATGTTCAAGAAAAAAACCTGTAAAAATTGTGGAGAAAAAATAAACGAAAAATACAACTTCTGTCCTTACTGTAGGGTTCCCTTAAATGAAGGAGAAGACTGGGGTATGCTTGGAAAAAACGATTTCGTAACTCCTATGGAAGAGATGAGGCTACCTATGGGACTAAACACAATCTTTAATTCTTTAATGAACAATCTAAACAAGCAATTCAACGAATTAGACAGGAACGTAAAAGAAGGGAAGAAATCAAAAATACCTGCAAAGAAAGGAGGAATAAGCATAAGCATTTCGACTTCTGGAAATCTTCCTCCAGAGATAAGAGTGAAATCTTTCGGAGATGTTCCTGAGATGAGGGAAAGAGAGAGAAAAATGAAGGGGAAAGTAAATGGTCTAAAGATAGATAACCTCAAAAATAAATCTAAAAAATTTGCGGGGCTGCCAAAAGAAGAACCAGCAACAGATATTAGAAGATTCTCAAACAGGGTTATCTATGAGATTAAAATGCCTGGAGTAAAATCCATGAAAGATATTTCAATAATTCAGCTAGAGAACAGTATTGAAATAAAAGCCCTTGCAAAAGATAAAGTATATTCAAAACTTATTCCAATAAACCTTCCTATAAGAGATTACAATCTAGAGAAAGGTAAACTAGTTCTTGAACTCGAAGCCAAAGATTAAATTTTCACAAAACTTATAAATAGTTAGATTCTTTCAGATTTCATGAGAGCCTGTAGCTCAGCCTGGTTAGAGCACTACTCTGATAAGGTAGGGGTCCACGGTTCAAATCCGTGCAGGCTCATTCAATAATTTTAATCATATGGTCTCAAAACAAGATAAAGGCAAGATATGGGATAAAGTCTATACAAAAAAAGCTCACTGGGAAGGAGGAGTTTCAAAAGCCGCAAGAAATCTATCTAAAAGATTAAAAAAAGGTGACAAGATATTAGATCTTGGGTGTGGTTCCGGAGATGATTCAATTTTTCTAGCTAAGAAGGGTTTCCCTATATGGGGAATTGATATTTCTAGATTAGCCATAAAAAAAGCAAAATCTTTGAGTAAATTGAAAAACCTACATTTATCTTTGGGGGATATTGATGGTCTAAAATTTAAGAATAATTTTTTTGATGCTGTGATCTGTATGTGGGTATTAAACTCAAAAACAACCTCTTTAGAAAAAAGCTCTAAAGAAATCCACCGTGTTTTAAAAAAAGAGGGAATTGCAACTATAGGAAACATACTCAACATAAAATACCAAAATAAAAAGATTGAAAGATTCAGAAGTAAAAAAGATATTATCAACGCATTTAAGAATTTTAAAATTCTGGAAAAAATAGAATTTGAAACCCATGACAAACACGCCAAACCACAGCACAAACACGACGTTCTTATTCTTAGTCTAAAAAAATAACACATAGTTACTTTTAAAAACCAATTTTTTCTCAATAAACTATGGTAAAAGGAATGTACCATTATATAAAACAGGCCTGGAAAAAGCCAGACAAGAAGATACTCAGAGAAAGGATGGTTGAATGGAGAAAATCTGGAGTCTTCACAAGAGTTGAAAAACCACTTAGGTTAGACAGGGCTAGATCTCTCGGTTATAAAGACAAGAAGGGGTTTGTGATAATAAGAATTAGGTTAGGAAGGGGGGGTCATAAAAGACCAAGGCCAAACAAAGGGAGGAGAAGCAAGCGCCTCCATACACGAAAAAATCTTGGAATGAATTACAGGTGGATTGCAGAACAAAGGGTTGCACGAAGATACAAGAGCCTGGAAGTCCTGAATTCTTACATGCTCGGGAAAGATGGGGTACATTATTTCTATGAAGTTATTTTGGTTGACCCAAAGAGACCCGAGATAAAAAATGATAAAAAATTAAACTGGATTACAAAATCTAAGAAGAGGCCTATGCGAGGATTAACATCTGCGGCGAAAAAATCCAGAGGATTGAGAAAGAAGAGTCCTGAGATGAAAGTCCGGCCTTCTATAAGGGCCAGAAAAAGATTAGGGAAATAAACAACCTTAAAAATATCTGTTTCTTGAAAAGTAAAAGAGAAAAATGGTAAACATATTTAACATAATAGCAATAATAGGACTCTTATCAATAATCTCAGGGACTCTAATGATATCGCGTAAAAAAAAGATAAGGAGAATATATGTTTATCCTTTGCTAATTCTCGGAGGAATTTGTCTTGAGATTTATAGCATCTACATTCAAGATTTAATATTTATAGTTCTTCAAGGCATTTTCATAATATCTGCAATTTATGGATTAATTAAAATAAACGAACACAGAAAATGAGATATCAAAAACTTACTGATTTATATGAAGAATTATCCAGCACCACTAAACGTCTGGAGAAAATAGATATTCTTTCAAAATTTCTAAAACATCTTTCTGAAAAAGACAGAGATGTTCTCTATCTCTTGCTCGGAGACATCTATCCAGAATACGACGAAAGAAGAATAGGCATTAGCAATCAGTTGGCGATAAAGGCTATCTCAAAAGCAACAGGAATAGATACAAAGAATGTCGTACATGAATGGAAGGTAATAGGGGATCTTGGGAAAGTTTCTGAAAAATTAACCCTTCACAAGAAACAAGCAACCCTGCACAGCCACATCTTAACGACAGAAAAAGTTCTGGAAAATCTGAGAAAGCTTCCAGAGCTAGAAGGAAAAGGAACTGTCAACAAAAAACTCTCTCTGATAACAGAACTGCTCACATCCGCCTCTCCTAAAGAAGCTCTATATCTCGTAAGAACCATTATCGGAGATTTAAGGATGGGTGTTCAAGAAAATACGGTCAGAGATGCGATTACACAAGCATTTTATAAAAAGGATAAGAATACTTCTGAAATAATTCAAAAGGCCATAGATAAATCAAATGATTTGGCCGTGGTTTTCGGGGTCTCTCAAAAAGGAAAATTAAGCGAACTAAAAAAGATTTCCTTGAAAATAGGCCATCCAATAAAAGCTATGCTTCCTAAAAAAGTAGCTACGATAAAAGAGGGATTTAAAGAAGTTGGTAGGCCCTGTGCATTAGAATTCAAATACGATGGTTTCAGGATGCTAATCCATAAAAAAGACAAAGAAATAATTTTATTCACCAGAAGTTTGGAAAACGTAACCAAACAATTTCCAGAAGTTGTAGAATATGTCCAAGATTATGTAAAAGGTGAAACTTTTATTTTGGATTCAGAAGCAGTAGGTTACGATAAAAAAACAAAAGAATACACAGATTTTCAAAAAATTTCACAAAGAATCAGGAGAAAATACGATGTTGATAAATTAAGAAAACAACTCCCTATCGAACTAAATCTCTTTGACATTTTGTATTATAATGGGAAGTCTCAACTTGAGGAACCTTTTGAAAAAAGAACAAAATTGCTAAGGAAAATCGTAACTAACCACCCATATAAGATAATACACGCCAAACAAATAATAACAGGAAACGAAAAAAAAGCTAAGGAATTCTACAAACACGCATTAAAAAATAACCAGGAGGGTGTAATGATGAAGAACCTAAAATCACCCTACAAACCTGGACGTCGTGTGGGAAATATGGTTAAAATGAAACCAGAAGAGAGAGATCTCGATCTCGTGATAACAGGAGGGGAATACGGAACAGGCAGGCGTTCTGGTTGGCTCTCGAGTTTTATCCTTTCCTGCAGAGACAAGGAAAAATATCTTGAGGTTGGGAAGATGGGAACAGGAATAAAGGAAAAATCAACAGCAGATACAGGAATAGGAATCTCTTTTGAAGAACTCACAAACAAACTTAAACCGTACATCATAAAAGAAAAAGGAAAAAAGGTTCAGATAAAGCCAAAGATAATTATTTCTGTAATTTATCAGGATATTCAAAAATCTCCAAACTACAATTCAGGATATGCATTGAGATTTCCAAGATTCACAGCACTCAGAATGGACAAGCCTCTGAGCGAAATAGCAACGCTAAAGGAAATAGAGAAGGATTTTCATCACCAGAAAAGAAACTGGAAATACGGTTAATCAAAATAATCAACAAAAGTTCCTTCCTCATCTATTTCATTTCCTTTGTGTTTGATAGTCCCCATAAAATTTCTTCCATCCCCTAACCATTCATACATCTTTTTATCACCAGGATTTGAAGGGACCTCCCGTACCTTAGAGATAGAAACCCCATAAGGAATTCCCTCTTCACTTTTTCTGACTTTTCCTTTATACTTTTTCGTTGAATAAACATATACCAAAAAATTATCAGGATTCTTCCAGTTATCAAAAACTCTTCCTTCATTATCAAACAAGATTACCCCAGTTAAAACAGGTTTTATAGGTTTAAGCCCTGTTTCCTCCATCGTCTCTCTTATTACAGAATTCATTCTTCCTTTAAGAGCATTCAATCCTTTTTCATAATCTTTTAACTTCCCTCCTGGAAGGGTAAAATAACCAGAATTAGGGTCTCCTTTCCGACTACCTTTTTTTACCATTAAAACTTTTTTACTGGAAAAAAGGTAAATCATTGTTCCGTATTTCATTTCTCTAGATGAAAAAAAGATTTAATAAAAATTTGTATACTCCATCATCCTCGAAGCCTTTATAAAGACATTTTTCCCTTTATAAAGAGAATGGTAAAGGGAAAGAGCAATTATAAGATACAAAACATTGTAGCAACGACTTCTCTCGAGAAACCTATTCCTCTGACAAAACTGGCAAGAACACAGCCAAATACAGAATACAACCCAGAGACATTCCCTGGATTAGTGTTAAGAGTCAAAGAACCAAAATCAGCAGTGCTTGTTTTCTCTTCTGGAAACTTAGTCTGTACAGGGACAAAATCAGTTGCCCAGGTAAAAAAAGTCATCCAAGCTGTAATAAAGCAACTAAGAAAAATCAATGTAAACATCACAATAAAACCGAAGATAACTGTCCAGAACATAGTTGCTTCTGGAACCATAAACCTGAAGCTCAATCTAAATTTCTTAGCTTTAGAGATGGAGAACACAGAATACGAACCAGAACAATTCCCTGGTTTAGTGTATAAATTGATAGAACCAAACGCTACCTTCCTACTTTTCAGTAATGGTAAGCTCGTTTGCACAGGAACAAAGAACAAACAGCAACTCGAATACAGTATGACTCAACTGTTAAAAAACGTCAAAGCTGTTCTGAAGAGGTATAAGAAGTGATTTCTCATTCAGAAAGATAAAAGCCCTATTCGGGCAGAAACACATAATGTCTACATCAAGGGATGTGTTTTTTTATTTCTAGAGAAGTAAAAGAAGGGAAGTTTATATAATTTTATATATTAAATCTTAAATTCAAGAAGAATTTTCATGTAACCAGGACAAATCTGGATTCTGATTTTCACGTGGTTTTTGAGTTTTTTCAGAAAGAAGATTTGATTCTAAATTTCCAATCGTACCTGGCCGACAACCAACTTCTCTAGCCCTCTCTAAAATATAATTCAGTCCATTATCTGAGAGAGAAGAAGAAGTATAACCTGTAATACCCACAAATCCCCCTATAAGAGAAGATATTCCTGCTGTAAGAGAAGTTATTTCTGCAAAGGTTCCAGTAGCCAAACCAAGTAAAGCACCCAAGGTAGTACCGCCAACAGGTAAACCAATCCCCATACCAGCAGCTGTAGCCATATCTTCTGGTGAAGGCCCTTCAGTTATGGGGATTAAATAAGATAATTCTCCAAGTCTTCTTTCTTGGTCTTTAGCAATTTCTTTTTTCCACAATTGCCAAACAGGTCTCTTTCTATAATCATTTAATGAATTTATATAGTCTGAAACATCTGGATCTTGAAGTAAACTTTGAAGTAAATCAGAATATGATTCATTTGCTTGGGATGTATCATCAAAAAGTTTTCTCATTCTTCTAAGTCTTTCTGTTTTTCCATCTTCAGGAGTCAATTCACCATATTTTATCCTTTCCTCAATGTCTTTTTCAACAAATTGTAGACGATCGTGAAGATTTTCTTTATCGTAATTATTTCTACTAAGAACTACTGGTGGAGCCCCATAATCAGTATCCATCATTGGTCTATCACGTTCCTCTTCTGAAAGTGATTCAATATACGAAAATGCTTTTTCTTTTCTTTTATCAAGTTCAGTAGCTTTTTCACGTGCATTTTTTTGTAGAGATTTTTCTCTAAGCTTGCCCGTGCCAGTCACAAGACCTGTGTATATTGCTGAAAATCCAGACAAGAAAGCTCCAATACCTGTTCCCACATTAAGTACATCTAAAGCTTCAGGAATTGCAACTGCTAAGGCACCTCCAAAAAGTGAAAGAGAAAATGCAGCACCTCTTCCACCTTCCGCACCAATATCTCCTTCTTTAGCTTTAAAAAGACTTTTAACTTTTTCTTCTAATGATAATAGAGAGTATCCTCTTTCAATTCCTGGGATTAATTCTGCAAGTTCTTCTAAGTCCCTATTAAATTCTTGCTGAAGTTGTTTTCTTTGCTCAGAACTTGGAGTAACATCTATGTCCTGTCTACGTGCCTCATATCCTTGTAAAATAACTTCAAGCTTTTCTCCATCAATCATTCTTTGTGCTAATGAATTACTCTCTGCAACTTTTTCAAATTCTCTAACAAACTCGTGCCTTCTAATACGAAGAATTTCACCTTCAGAAGGCTTATTGTCCCAAAAATATTTATTTGCGGGTAGGGCTGTGCTAAGAGGATTTTTCTTGCTTATTTTAACTTGAGGGCGTTCTTCAGTTCCCTCCGGAATCTCTGGACTAATATCCCGATAAACGACAACTATCCCATGGTTTCCTATTTTTGCAATCTCTTCTAAGAATGTCTTTGCGTCTGGAGATCTATTTTGATATTCAAGCGAGAGGTTTTTTTGAATAAGTGCTCGTGCGTCTGGATTAATGCTGAAAAGTTCGTAATCTTTAAGAGTTAGACCTCCAAATTCACCTAAGAGTAAATCTTTCCAAAGCATGGCTAAACTATATAGGTCTGTATTTGGTGTACTTATTCCTGCATCTACTTCTGGAGGAACATAGAATTGTCTAAATTCTTTTCCGGAAATACGTGATCTAAGAAGTTGTGTCTGTAATTCCTCTGTTATGTGCCGGGCCATTCCAAAATCAAGAATTACAGGTTCGTCCTCTTCTTTCAATTTAATATTTTGAGGTCCTAGATCTTTATGTGCAATTCCTTGTCTTGCTTGCATATAAGCAACTCCTTCTGCAAGTTTTGCTTGCTGCACGAGCTTCTGAAAATGGTTCTCCCCTATTGATTACTTGTTCCAGAGTTGATCCTGGTATGTAATCTGTTATTATTACAGGCCGGTTTGCCTCTCTATCAATAGGATCTGGTATCGTAAATGAATCGTAGATTCTTACTATTCTTGGATGCTTTATATGTGAAAGAGCATCCTTCTCTGCTCTAAAAACAGATTCTGCATCGAAAATACTTGTAGAAGTCAAATGTCCATGGTAGACTTTTGCTGCTGCGTGATTGCCATTAGAACCATAAGCGTGATATACTGTTCCAAATTGTCCTTGACCTATTGTTTTTCCTGCACCCCATTCTTCATTAAGGGGTGTAAGTTTTTCAGGTAATGGTATCCCATCTTCTGTGATTTTCTGTATTGCTTGTGTTGCCATCGAATTTCAATATTATTTCTATTTAAAAAACCTTCTATGTGTAATTACTATTAAGTGATATACAATTAGAAATAACGCCCTATTCGGGCGTTGAATCTTTTTTATTTCAAAAAGTTTGGAATGAATTTATCAGATAAATTCTTTTTTAACAATAACCTTACAATTGAAAGAAATAAAAAGGTAACAATTAATGCTCCCATAAGGAGAATCATATCTTTTTCTAGAAATAAAAACAATATTAGAAGCAATAAAAATGAACCTATCATCACTAACTCTAAATCAATATCTTCTATAATTCTCTGTCTTCTTGATTTGCTTATTTTTCTGATCATCTTTATTTAAACCAATTCCTAATTTTTATACTTTTCTAACATAAACATCCAGAAAGAGTGTTGAAAATTAATTCCAAGCATTAACTTTCACTCCTCTAAAATAATTCTATTTCCTCTAAACTACTCAAAAATATATATAAATCTATAAAAACAACCATCATTTTCCCTAGAATATGGCAGAAGAGGTAAGCAAATCCAAAAATGACGAATTGCTGATAGAGGCGAAGAATTTCTTCGATTTTCACAAGAAAGAGCTGGGAGAGTCTATCCGTAAAGGGAAAAATAGTATATCTTTGGATTTCATAAAACTCACAGAATATTCCAACCAACTCTCTGACGAGATACTTACAAACCCTAAAGAGTGTCTGAGAATAATAGAAATGGCTGTAGAGGAGTCTGGACTCGTGAGCAATGTCAGAATAAGACTGACAAACCTTCCAAAGAGTCAGGAAATGAAAGTTAGAAATATTCGTTCTAAAAATCTTAATGAGATGATTATCATAGAAGGAATAATCAGGCAGGCCTCAGATGTCAGACCACAAGTAGTGAATGCTAAATTCGAGTGTCCTAGCTGTGGAACAGTGATTTCTGTATTGCAGCTAGAGAAAAAATTCAGGGAACCTACGACATGTTCTTGCGGAAGAAAAGGGGGATTTAAACTCATCAGCAAGGATATGGTAGACACCCAAAGATTGGTTATAGAAGAAGCCCCAGAGTCTCTGTCTGGAGGAGAGCAGCCAAAGAGAATAAACGTGTTCCTAAAAGAAGATTTGGTAGAACCAAAGATGGAAGAAAAAACTACCCCTGGAAGCAGGGTCAAAGTTATTGGGATCTTAGAAGAAGTTCCTGTTCCGCTTCAGTCAGGCGGACTTTCCACAAGATTCGAGCTGGCCGTGGAAGTCAACAATATTATTCCTATGGAAGAGACTTTCGAAGAATTGGATATAAATGAAGAAGACGAGAGGCAGATATTAGAGCTCTCCCAAGACCCCAAGGTATTTGAGAAACTGACAAAGAGTATTATTCCAAGTGTCTGGGGATATGACGAGATAAAAAGGACTCTGGTATTGCAGTTGTTTGGAGGGGTTAAAAAGATACACGCAGACGGGCAACATAGCAGAGGGGATTTACATATTTTATTGATAGGAGATCCTGGTGTGGCAAAATCTGCAACACTGGGTTTTATGTCTAGATTATCTCCAAAAGGAAGATATGTGGTAGGAAAATCTGCATCAGGGGCAGGATTGACAGCTACTGTCGTGAGGGACGAATATCTCAGAGGATGGAGTCTGGAGGCAGGTGCCATGGTTCTAGCAAATAAAGGGTTGGTCTGTATAGATGAGTTAGAAAAAATGGATCCAAATGACAGGAGCGCCATGCACGAGGCGATGGAGCAGCAGACAATAACGATTAGTAAGGCGAATGTTCAGGCAACTCTTCGTGCAGAAACCTCTGTATTAGCTGCCGCAAATCCAAAGTTCGGAAGATTCGATCCATATCAATCCATTGCGCAACAGATAGATCTTCCACCAACACTAATTAATAGATTCGATGTCATATTTCCGCTGAGAGATGTTCCTAATAGAGAAAAAGACGAACTAATCGCAATCCATGTTTTATATGAACACCAGAAAGAAGGAGAAGACATGCTAATTCCCAAAGAACTTTTTAGAAAATATATTGCTTATGCAAAGCAAAGAATAAGACCTGTACTGACCGACTACGCAGTTGGGGCGATAAAGAAGTTCTATGTAGACCTCAGAAACACACCTGTTTCTTCAGAAGGGAGCATGAGACCCATTCCAATTTCTGCGAGACAGCTACAGGCACTGATAAGAATGTCTGAAGCTTCTGCTAAGATGAGGCTAAGTGAAGAAGTGACTGCAGAAGATGCAGACAGAGCAATAGAGATAATGAAATATTATCTCATGCAGGTAGGTTATGATTATGAATCAAAGACCTTTGACATAGACAAGGGTACAGGGGGGATGGCTTCTTCCCAGAGAAACAAAGTCTTCCTCGTCAGAGACACGATAACCCAGTTAGAGAGCCGTCTAGGTAAGATGATTCCTATCGAAGAGATAGAAAAAGAACTCGAAGGAAAATTATCAAAAGATGAAATAGAAGAAGCAATAACAAAGCTAGATATCAGTGGAGCAATTTTTAAACCAAGAAGAGGTTATGTTGGAAGAACCTAAAATGCCGGAAGAACAAAAATTCAAGAGAAATATAGCATATAAATTCAGAATAGGGGATCTCTTATTTGGAAAACCAATAATAAACGAAGAAAGATTCTCTTTTCTCGAACTAGGGGATAAAAAGATTGTTCGGGTTAATCTAGTAGGAAATATTGTAGATAAGTATGAAGGTGGAAATGAAAAGAAATATCTGTCTCTAACTCTCGACGATGGCTCTGGCCAGATAAAGTTGAAGGCTTTCGGAGACGATGTGGACAAATTCGTAGGCATAACCCAAGGACAGACGGTCGCAGTCATAGGAGTCCTCAGACATTGGAACGAAGAAACTTATGTTTCTCCTGAAATGATAAAAGAGATGGATCCAAGATATCTCTTAATAAGAAAACTAGAGACAGAGAAAGAAAAAATTCTGCATTCAGCCCCTGTAGAAAAAGAGCAGATAATCGCGATAAAAGACAAGATATTGGAAATGATAAAAAATTCCGAAGATGATGGTGGAATAGATAGAGATAATATAATTACAAATCTGCAGAGTGTCTCTCCTTCTATAATTGATCAGGAGATTAAAAAACTTCTAGAAGAAGGTATTGTTTTCGAGCCAAGGCCTGGAAAAGTCAGATATTTAGGTTAATTATTTCTTCTTTTTCCGTTTATTCTTATCAAACTTCTTATTAAAGTAATAGGCCAGCCAGATTAAAACCACCAACCCAACTAAAGATAAAAGGAACTTAAGCCAGTCATCTGCAAATCTCCAGAAACCACCAACACCCCAGAGAATTATTCCAACACCACCACCCATTAAACCAGCCCCGACAGATTCTAATCCAAAAATGATTGCTCCCAAGGCAATAATAGCTATTCCTAACGGAAGTGTTATCAAAAATAACGTTCTGGAATATTTTTCATTAGCATCTTCTAGCTCTTGTCTACATGTAAAGTCTCTATCACAATAGATTTCTGCACCCCCTACTAATCTAGGACCTGTATAAGAACCCCACTGCCCACCAATCTCTTCACACCTCTCCTGAGTTTCAATTATTTCCGGTGTCTTAAATTCATCACAAAAATCTGAATATTCTGGGGAATTATAAAAAGTATTAATACCATAAACTGCAACAGAGATTGTCAGGATAATTATTGCAATTCCTATAACAACGTTCTTTAGACTCATAAATTCCTAAAGCTTAAAAGATTTATAAAGCTTGTCAAATAACAAATTTCATGACAGAATATGAAAAATTATTGGAAGATGCTTATGGGAGGATAAAACATGCTGAAAGTTCTAGCACCCGATTCGAGATTCCAAAGGCAGAAGGTCATTTTGAAGGAAGAAAGACAATTATCTCAAATTTCTGTCAAATTGTTTCACACTTAAGGAGAAAACCAGAACATTTCCAGAAATTTATGTTAAGAGAGTTAGCTGCATCTGGTCAGAGAGAGGGAGACCGCTTAGTTCTCAACATAAAAGTCCCGAGCGCTAAAATAAACCAGAAGATAGAAGCATATACGAAAGAATTTGTTCTATGTAAGGAATGTGGAAAACCAGATACAGAGCTAACGAAAGAAGACAGGATAAGCTTTGTCCATTGTTTAGCTTGTGGAGCGAAGCACTCTGTTCGAAGCAAGATATGATTTTAATTGAGAACTAGGGTCCTAATTCTTTGATGAACTAAATCAAGATATTCTGAAGGCCCTATAGTGTAATAAACCCCTTGATTTTCCACATCTGGAAATTCTAAACCACCAAAAAAATTACGGCCCCCCCTAATTGACTCTACCGCCCTATTTTATTCTATCAAAAGATTATCAAGATCTAGTTCATATAGGTTGTTTCTCGCTTTAACTCTTGCCCTAAGTCTTCCCCCTAATCTAAAATCACAAATTACAAAATGTCCAAAAACACGCCCAAACTCAGGTGAGTTAATAGTCCACGCTCTTGTCATAAAAAATTGAAATCAAAAGCATATTTAAGTTTTTATATAGTAAATATAAAATAAATACCTTTAAAAAACAAATCTTCCTTAAAAATCTAACAGGAGGTTAAAAATGGTAAGCGGATATTGTGTAAAATGTGGTAGAGGAGATTCATCAAAGGGTAAAGGTAAAGAGATGAAAAATCCCGAAGTCAAGCAAACTGCAAGAGGAGGGTACATGGCTCAAGGAAACTGTGTTACGTGTGATACAAGAATGAGTGCTATGTTATCCAAAGACAATGCAGAAAAAGCTATGAAAGACGGGGCAAAGAAATCTTTTTAAAGGTATTAGCCCCTCTATTTTTTATGATGTTCATAAATGTAATTAAAACATATAGGGACGTTGTTGCTATTTGTGATAAGAATTTACTAGGGAAAAAATTTGAAGAAGGTAAGTTCCAGTTAGATATTAAAGAGAATTTCTATAAGGGAGAAGAGGCTTCTGAAGAAGAAGCAATAAAAATAATAAAAGACATGTCTAAAGAAGACTCTACG
This sequence comes from Candidatus Woesearchaeota archaeon, assembly GCA_964566405.1. Classification (GTDB taxonomy): domain Archaea; phylum Nanobdellota; class Nanobdellia; order Pacearchaeales; family GW2011-AR1; genus ASMP01. The sequence goes on from CAZMIN010000001.1 coordinate 24,307, forward strand.
TTTAGTATTGCTGGAGAAGAAGCCGTCAATACAGCATTAAAAGCAGAGATAATTTCTAAAGAAGGGATTAAAAAAATACAAGGCATTCCTTTTGCACTGGTATTAATGTAATATGGGATATTATAAAAAACAAAACAAAAACCAGGAAGAAGAAAAGGTCACAAGAGTCAAATTACCAAGAGGGAGGGAAGTATTAGGAATTATAGAACAGAGGCTTGGTGGAAATAAAATGTTGGTGAATTGTCTGGATGGAAAGACCAGAAACTGTAGAGTCCCTGGAAGATTAAGAAGAAGATTATGGCTTCGTCCAAACGATGTTGTTATTATAGAGCCTTGGGAGTTAGGTGGGGACAAAAAAGGAGATATTATTTTCAAATATCGTCTAAATCAAGTAGACTGGTTGAAAAAGAACGGCTATCTAAAAACAGAAGAAACAGAATTTTAATGGAAACAATATATTGCGAAAAGATTCCTAGAATAATAAAGAACAAAAAAAGACTAGAAGAAAAGCTCAATGTTAAAATAAAAAATAGGGGTAAAGAGGTAACCATAGAAGGAAAACCTGAAGACGAATACATAGCAGAAAAAGTTATTGACGCATTAAATTTTGGATTCCCTTTTTCCATTGCTTTAAGGATAAAAGATGAAAACAATACTTTTGAAATAATGAATATAAAAGACTATACGAAGAGAAAAGACCTAAAACGAATAAGAGCGAGAATCATAGGGAAAGGTGGGAGATCTCTCGCGACATTTCATCAACTCACAAAATGTAACTTTGAGTTAAAAGATAATTCTGTGGGAATCATTGGAGACCCTGAATACATAGAAAACGCACAGGAAGCTATTACATCTCTTATCAAGGGTTCAAAACATGCGAACGTTTATAGTCATCTAGAAAAGCATCAGGTCAAACCTGTCGTTGATTTAGGTTTGAAAGAATAAGCTTTAAATAGAGTTCTCAATTCCAAGATTTATGTCCCGGTAGCTCAGTTGGTCAGAGCGAACGGCTGTTAACCGTTAGGTCGGAGGTTCGAGTCCTCCCCGGGACGTTTTCTAAAATGAAGTCAAGAGTTCTCATGGCCATGTCTGGAGGGGTTGATTCAAGCGTAGCAGCCCTCTTGATGAAGAAAAAAGGATATGATGTTATAGGAGTTTTTATGAAGAACTGGAGCGATACAAAAGATCTGATTACAGGAGAGTGTTCTTGGAAAGAAGACAGAAAAATGGCAATGAAAATTGCTGCAAAACTCGAGATTCCACTAATCACTCTTGATTTTGAAAAAGAATACAGAAGAGATGTCGTAGACAAAATGTTCAAAAACTATAGGAAGGGAATTACCCCAAACCCTGACATAGACTGCAACCAGAAAATAAAATTCCCTCTCCTCTGGAAAGCCGCAAAGAAACTAAAGGCAGACTATATAGTAACAGGACATTATTCAAGAATAAAAAATAACAAATTATACAGAGCAAAAGATGAATCCAAAGACCAGTCTTATTTTCTTTACAGATTAAATCAAGATGATTTAAAACATTCTCTGTTTCCTATAGGGGATTACACTAAAAAGAAAGTCAGGGAAATAGCAAGAAAAAATAAATTTCCAAATTTCGACAGAAAAGGCACTGTGGGAATCTGTTTTATAGGAAAAATAAATCTAAAGAAATTTTTGCAGAAGAAGATTAAACCAAAGAAAGGAAAAATTCTAGACCCTGAAGGAAACCTGATTGGAGAACACGATGGAATATATTATTATACTATTGGCCAGAGAATAGGCCCTAGGTTTGGTATGGAAATAGATAAGGGAAAAAGAATGAAGAGATGGTATGTAGCAAGAAAAAATCTGAAAAGAAATGAAATAATCGCAGCCCCAGAATCACACCCGTTAAACCTAAGAAAAGAAATCATAATGAAAAATACCCATTGGATAAGTAAAGAACCAAGCAAGAATAAAAAAACCAGGGTTTTAGCTAGGATAAGACAGGTCGGAGAACTTCTTACAAGCACAATATTCTATGATAAAAAAAAGAAGAGATTTAGAGTCATTATTAACAAAGCCATAACAGGAGTTTCAGAAGGCCAGGCAATTGTTCTCTACAGAGGAAAAGAAGTTCTCGGAGGGGGTGTGATAGGGTTTTAGTTTAAAACCACTTCCTGAAGTCCGGTTCCCCCAGAGATATTCCTTCCCCCGGTCTCACAATAGTCGGCTATAACACCCACCGCATCATTATAATTACCCACATCAAAAAATCCATGTAACTCTTTAAGTTCTAATGAAAATTCCTGGGTGTCAACTTCACCCCCCTCTAACAACCTCTCAAGAATCAAATATTTGTACACTGGATGAGAATTGAGTGTATTAAATAATTGAGGATGCATACATGGTTCTCCTTGTTTAAGACCCTCTAATCTTTCCTTATATTCTCCCAATTTAGCTCTTAGTGCATTTACCCTAAATTCGTTTTCGGGTAAAACAATTCTTGGGCCTTCTTCCATGTTATCATAGATTTGAAGAGATTTATAAAGATTTATACACTAATTTTAAAAACATCCCTATACTCTATAAAACATGGAATTAGATAAAGCAATCAAATCCAGAAAAAGCACCAGGAAATTTAAATCTAAGAAGCCAGACTGGCGGTTGATTGTTGAATGCATAGATGCGGCCAGATATGCCTCTATGGCAGGAGGAAACTACACCCTAAAATTCATTCTAGTAGATGATTCAGAGACGATACAAAAAATGGCAGACTGTGCGCAACAGGATTTCATTGCTCAGGCACAATACGTCGTGGTTGTTTGCTCAAATTCATCGAGAACAATGAATGCCTATGGAAAACGAGGAGAGATATACTGCAGACAACAGGCAGGTGCTGCGATACAGAATTTCTTGTTGAAGATAGAAGAATCAGGACTCTCTACATGCTGGATAGGTCATTTCACAGAACAAGAGATTAAAGACGGATTAAAAATTCCAGAAGGGGTAAATGTCGAGGCTTTTTTCCCGATAGGATATGAATATGAAAAAAAGAGGACGAGAAAAGCAAAGATAGATTTGGATAATATTCTTTACTTCAACAAATACAAACAAAAGAAGTTGAAAAAACCCAAGAAGTTTAGTGCTTAAACTGCGCGGAAAAAAGGAGTTAATTAATTAGGAGTAAATTGGCCTTCGTATTTTATAGGTTCTCTTATATCTGCATTAGGTATCTTTTCATCATGGAGATATTTACGTAATAACCCAAATCTTCTATTATGATTTATAACAACACCACCCCCTTTCCGAAGAGCAAACCAATCATAAGGATGTATTTCTCTTTGGACCTCATAACTTTGAGGGGTCATTTCATCAATCACCCCTTCTTCTACTTGTAAAAGAGTTCCTTCTGGTACTACCACTTCCTCTAAAATTTCTGCTCCTGTCATTTCAAAAAATAAAAAATTAAACTTCAGGGATTTCTCCCTGAAGTAAAATAAATTTGGCTTATCCCCAGACTTCTATGCCTAGGTCTGAAACCTCTTTAGCAATCGGTTGTGCTTGCTCGTCGATAGACTTTCCTAATACATACGGAGACTTAACTCCTGTCATAATAGTTACCACACGAACCTTCCCAGTGAACTCTTTACTAATCCTAGCACCAATGATTACTTGTGCTTCAGGGCTCAGGTTTTCAGAGACAATTCTTCCAACATGGTCAAATTCCTCCAGCTTTAAATCTGGTCCGCAAGTCACGTGTATCAAAGCTCCGCTAGCACCTACATAATCCACGTCAAGTAGAGGATGTGTGAGGGCTTGCTTGACAGCTTCATTAACACGATCTGTTGAGTTATCTTCTCCAATACCAATAACAGCCACACCACCGTTCTTCATAATTGAAGAAACATCTGCATAATCCAAATTGATTAAGCTCGGCAATGTTATTGTCTCTACAATTCCTCGAATCATTGTACTGACCAATTCATTAGCAACTGCGAAAGCGTGTTCAATAGGCAACTGTCCTGCAATATCTACCAGCCTATTGTTGTCAAGAACAATGCATGTATCTGCTACTTCTCTCAACTCTTGTAAACCAAACTCAGCCTTATCTATCCTGGCTTTCTCAGATTCAAAAGGCATTGTAACAACACCTATGACTACTGCGCCAGTTTCTCTAGCTAGCTGAGCAATTACTGGGGCTGCGCCTGTTCCTGTTCCACCACCGAGTCCTGTCAGAACAAATACCATGTCTGCGCCTGAGACAGCTTTCTTCAAATCCACCAGAGCCTCTTTTGCAGCTTCTCTTCCTACTTTTGGCTTTCCTCCAGCACCCAAACCTCTGGTCAGCTCCTTACCAAGAAGAAGCTTTTCGTCAGCTTTTGAAACACTCAAGTGAAGTGCGTCTGTGTTTGTCGCATAGATAGTGGCACCATTGATTCCTTGATTAAAGAGCCAGGTCACCGCATTACAACCCATACCGCCAACACCAATAACCTTAATGTTAGCCTTTCCAGCACGTAACTCGTCAAAATTAATGCTGTGGGTTTCTGTTTTCTGTATCGCTTCTTGTGCAAAATCTAATACCATTTTTTTAACCTCCTTCTATCTTTATGAAATTGGAAGTGCCTATCCCGCCTTTTTTCAGAAAGGTTTAAATAGTTTACACAATTCCAACTAACAATAAAGAATTCACCTTATTATCTATTCAAACCGCCATTTGAATAAATATTACAAAAAAATAAATACCTTGTTCTTTAAAAATATTTTGTTTCTCGGAAATATATTTTTTTGAGCGTTTTTATGAACGAAGTAGTCTTTTAATTAAATCTTCTCTACTCCTTGGCACAAACCAGCTTCTCGCAAAATGAGTTTGATGATCATATTGACAAAAACCCAACACCCCAATAAGGTTGATTAATCCCTCTTCGGTCCTAGAGCGTGTGAACCCTCCTCTTTTAGAAACTTCTGAAATATAGAATAGGGGATAACGATTATTTATTCCCAGTGCTCTTAATTCTCTATTTCTTTCATAGACAGTCTCTAAAATTTCCAAATCTTCATCAAGAAAGCTCTTTGAAAAAACCCCGCTATGTAGGGATTCCAAAACAGCCCCCTCATTCACATCCGGAATAAAAAAATTGTGAAAATAAAATCCATTATACCCCTGAATTTTTTCAAACCCTAATACCCCATACAAAGATCTTATTAATTTAGTAGATCTTGAATTTCTATCAAGATAATCTCGAGACCTAAAGGTTTCTCTGATCCATTCTTCATCATTACCCCTACTAATTGGCAGAGCAAGAGCATGAAAATTATCTGAAAGAAATCTGAATTGAGAGTTTCTCAATGGTATAGTGTATTCAACCATAAAAATAGCTATTTAAATTATTTAAAAAGATTTATGAGATAAATTTCACTCTTTTTCAAGAATTTCTGCCTTAATATTTTCCTCTTTGCACAAATCTACAAATTCTTGAGCGTCGTCTTGGCTTCCGACAATACTTCCCCAGTGCATCGGTATTGCTAAAGAAGGTTTGATTATCTTCGCTGCTTCGACAGCTTCCTCTGCGCTCATTGTAAACCTTCCACCGACAGGAAGGAGCGCTACAAATTCTTTGTCTTCCTGTTTGTAGCCTGTAAGTTTCTGCATCTCTGGAATAATATCTGTGTCTCCTGCATGATATATCAGGACATCATTCGTCTTTATCAGATATCCTACCCAGGATTCCTCTTTCGGATGAAAGTGCTTATCTATATTATAAGAAGGTAGGGTAGATATTTCAACATCCCCGAGATCTAATTCCCGACCAGGTTCTATAATCTCTATCTTGATAGGAACATCGAACTTTGTTATTTTGCTCTGGCAATCTGCAGGAGCAACTATCCTTGTCCCTTCTTTAATAATCTTCTCCATGTCTGCGACACTACAGTGATCATAATGAGAATGAGTCAACAAAATTAAATCAGCCTTTTCAGAACCCTCTTTGATGTTGTAAGGATCAATATAAATCACTCTGGAGTTCTTAATCATAAACCCTGCATGCCCCAACCATTTTATCTCAACTTCACCAATCTTCATTTCTTAAGAAAAAATGCTGGGTTTTTAAGGATTTTGGATGTTTCTGCTCCATTCTCCTGTTTTTCCTGTCTTCAGTTGTCTGTCTAAAATCTCTAACTCTTCGTAAATTCCCTCTATTAAATCAAAATTCTTTGCCTCTTCAAGATTAACCCATTTGAAATCAGTAAGGGCAGAGCATAGCCTAACATCTTCACCGACAGGTTCCGCCCATAGACTAACAATGATACAAGGAATTTTATCTTCCCTCAGATAGACCATGCTCGTCACATAACCTATATCCTTAATCTCCAATCCAACTTCTTCCCGAACCTCTCTCTTCACTAAATCTTCAAATACATTATACCAATGGTGAGGTGTATCTTTTTCTCTGAGAACATAATCTAGAACTTCTAGTTTCCCGCCAGGAACAGTCCATCTCCCTGGAAAAGCTTTTTCCCAATCAGCCCTCTTGACAATTAGGAATTTCCCGTCTTTAACCAGAATTCCTGTAACAACGACATAATGAATCATATTTCTATTGTACATGGTTTTTCTTCAGTATAATTATATTTAAATAGTTCCTCAAAAAATTTGACTTATGGAAAAAAAGATACTTAGGGCATTCTTACACAATCACAGATTAAAATTCAATGAGATAGAAAAAATAACGAAAATACGTTCAAATAACTTAACATATCATCTGAAGAAACTAATCGATAAAAACATCTTAAATAAGAAAGCAGATAATTATGAATTAACAGAAACCTCTGAAGACCTCATACCTTATATCTCTGATAAAAAAGCTGTTCTTCCTGTGGTTCTGATTTCTATAAAAAATACAAAAGGTGTGTTTCTCTATCAAAGACAAAAGCGCCCTTACAAAGACAAATCAAGTCTTCCGGGAGGAAGAATAAAATTAGGAGAAACAATTCCTCAGGCAACAGAAAGAATAATGAGAGAGAAATTTAGAATAAATTGTAAATTCAAAAATATAAACTCAATATCTCTAGAGCACGTGAAGAAAAATGGAAAAATCATTCACTCCTTCTTATTGATATTAGTAACAGCGACGACAAAAGACAAAATAGAATACACAAATCTAAAAGACAAAAAAGAAATAATTTCCAGCGATTATAGATTAATCAAGAACGACCTGAACAGAGAAACAAAAATCCAGAATATTATTTCACGAATTTAACTTTTTTCACTTTTCCCTTCTTCTCATCTATATCAACAATTGCAAATTTTCCCTTAGAACCCTCTCCAGGATTAATAACTAAGGATTTTCCTAGTTTCTTTTTTCCCTGATATTCCTCCATATGGCCGCACAATACTAGAAAAGGTTTCTTTTTGAGTACAGCTTTTCTAAAAAAATCAATCCCTGAACTCCCCCCATGAAAAGGATTCTTTTTATCCTTAATAATGTCAAATATTCCTTTAGGAGGATAGTGAAAAATAAAAATAGATTTTCTAGTTAATTTCCCCACAAGCGAATTCAATTTCCTTTCTGCTTTTTTATCCCTCTTATCGACCCTCTCTTGCCATTCTTTATCCCGAGATTTTGCATTAGCAGAAACATCCATATAACCCCCAAAACCCAAAAAAGAAATTCCATCTCTGTTCATAACTTTATAATTCATTTCTTTAATATTTTTTATTTTCTTAAGAAAATTCAATCTACTTTTCTTTGCTTGAAGTATATTTTTGGCAAACGGATAATCATACCATTCGTCATCCCCATTCCCAAACACAAAAAATCCTGGTTTCCCTAAACCATTTAAAAAAGAAAGAGCCCTCTCCCCTGCCTTGAAATCTTTCTTAATTAGATTCTTCAATCCTTCTTTTCCAAAAAACTCCTCGGGGGATTTAGCTTTTTTTCTATCCTTAATCTTAAAAGTGTATCTTATATAAGGATACCACTCATCAATTCCGGCATAATCACCAACACCAATTACAAAATCAAAATCTTGTTTAGGAACTTTTTTCTTAAGTTTTCCAATTTCTCCATGAATATCTCCAATAGCTAATATTTTCATAACAACCCTAAAGAAAAATCTTTTTTAAACTTAAGGCTTCCACCTGCGTTATCCTGGTAAAGCATAAATTTAAATATAGATGTTACTATTTCAAAATGACTAAAATGGAAGATATAGGTAAGATTAAAGTTGGTATCTTTGATTTAGATGGAACTCTGATAAATTCTAATGCAAAGGTTCGAAGGGATTTCATAGAAACAATGGCTAGATTAGGTGTTGATGTAACTCATGAAGAATCTCTTGAAAAATGGGAAAAAATATCGGAAAAACATGGTATTTCTGCAGACCAACTCTATAAGACTTTTGATGAAAGAAAAAGTTGGGAGCAGTCTCTCAAGGACGGTGAAGTTGAAATTTTCCCAGAAACCCATTCTATTTTAGATTATTTAAGGAGTAATGGGGTAGAGTTAGCCCTATTATCGAGATCTCTCCCAAAATACACTGATGTAAAATTAGATTATTTTGGTCTTAGAAGATATTTTGGTGCTATAGAAACAATTTCCCCTTCAGCCCCTTCAAAAATAAGGGGTGCAAGGACACTCATAGAAAAAATAAACCCTGAAAAGATAGGACATGCCTGGTTTGTGGGGGATAAGGAAGAGGATGTTTCTATTTCAAGAGATATTGAAAGAGAATTTGGTATAACATCTAATGGTATCTACGTCAATAGAAATGGTGGAGAGCCAAAGTTTGAAAGAGGAAATTATCGTGTAATTAAATCTCTCGAGGATATTCCTGAAATTATGGGTGTATAAAATGGATAAATATGAAGATAAAATAAGAGAAGTTGTCAGAAAAGACTTTGATGCCAAAGTATTAGAAATAAAAAGAATAACAGAAGGTTATTCTCACTATATGTATGGGGTTAAGATAGATAAAAATCCCTTTGAAGTAATAATAAGATTTTCTAATAATACAGATAAGAGTGTGAGTCTATTAAAGGAAAAGTACGTCATGGATAGATTGAGAGAAAAGGACATACCTGTTCCAAAGATATACGCATTCTATCACCCTGAAGAGAAAAAAGAAGATGGTTATGTTATATTAGAAAAATTTAACGGTGAAAGGTTAGATCTCGTATGGGATTCTCTTTCAAAAAAAGAAAAAATACAGATTACAAAAGAGTTAGGAAGACTCCTCTCAAAAATTCACGAGATAAAACTCCCACAATACGGATTTATAGAAGAAGAGGGAAACATTGATTCAGAACTTGGTAAAGAGTTTAAATTTAGGAGGGAGGGTGAAAAAATAAATTACAGCCCTTTCTTGAGGCAAGTTTTAATACAGGGCTTAAAAGATTTTGCAAGACTTCTTTCATATAGGATAGTAAATCCAAAATTTGCGTCAGATTGGATGTTTTACTTGTCTACAAATCTGCACAAAATAGAATTTAAAAAAGAACCAACTTTTATCCACGGAGATTTTATGACTGGACACATATTTGTTGAAAAAATTAATGGCGAATATAAAATACGAGGTATAATTGACTTCGAATTTGCTCAATCAACCTCTCCAGAATATGATTTTATAAAACTTCATAGACAAGGTTTCTTCGAAGATGAAGAACTAAAAAAAGCTCTGAAAGAAGGTTATGGGGATATAAATGAGGAAGCTGTGGAGATGCATAGACTCATGAGAGATATTGGATTCGCACAAGTAGTACTGGATTCTGGAAATAAGGAATTGGCAGAAAAAACACTAAGGAGTATTGAAGAAAAAATAAAAAGAAAGTAATCTATAAATTTTTAAACTTAAGGATTCCACCTTAGCATCGTCCTTGGAAAAGGAATCGTATCCTTTATATTATCCAAACCACAAATCCATTGTAAAACTCTTTCAACACCAACCCCATATCCTGAATGAGGAACAGAGCCATATTTTCTGAGATCAAAATAAAACTGGTAATCGTTTGGATTTTCACCTTCTTTTTTCAATCTATCAGACATTTCCTTTACATCAAGACTTCTCTCGCTACCACCCACAATCTCTGTACCATTAGGGGCAAGCATGTCAAAACAAAGCGCTTCATCAGATTTTTTAGGATCCTCAGGTTTGTAAAAAGCCATGACCTCTTTAGGATAATGCGTAACAACAACAGGAGTATCAAAATGTTTCATTAATTTCTCTTCTTCGATAGTTCTAAGGTCTTTTCCAAAAGCCACTTTCATTTTATCCTTAGTTTTCAAAATTTCCAAAGCCCTACGGTATTTTATCGTGGGCCATTTCTTTCGGGCTATCTCCAAAATTTTCTTATAATCTATTCCCAGGTGCCTAAATTCTTCAGCACGTTCCTTCGCAGTCTTTTCTATACAATACTTTATCTCTTTCTTTGCAAATTCTGTTATTTCGTCCAATTTCCACCATGCAACTTCTGTTTCAGCCATCCAAAACTCCGAAAGATGTCTTGAAGTCTTTGATTTTTCTGCCCTAAACGTAGGACTAAAGTTATAAACTTTCTCAAGTGAAAAAATCGCTGCCTCTCCATACAACTGCCATGTTTGTGCTAGATACATTTTTTGATTATAATATTTTACTTCAAAAACAGTGCTCCCCCCCTCTGACTGTGTCGGTTGTAAAATCGGAGCATCAAATCTGTAAAAACCTTCTTTCTTAAAAAACTCCTCTCTCGCCTGAACATAACTGCTTCTAATTTTCAAGATAGCACTCATTTTTCGGCTCCTCAACCACAGATGTCTCCTGTCCCCTAAAAGCTCTTCATTCAAACTCTTCTGAATCGGAAACTCATCACTAGCTCCAACCGTTTTAAGTTTACTGACGCTGATTTCATAATCCGTCGGTGCTCTCTTATCTTTTTTTATCATACCCTCAATTTCTAAAGAAGACTCTACCTTAAGAGAATCTATCTCTTTCCATTGTTTTTTGAATTTTTCTTTCTTCAAAACACACTGAATAACTTCTGAAGAATCTCTCAAAACTATAAACTTAAACTCATTGCTCCCCCTCTCACGATAAATCCATCCACGCACAGCTACTTTTCCGCTTCCTTTCTTCATTGCGTCAGATATTGATATGAATTTCATGGAGTCAACCTCCGCCTGTCTCTTGGAAGAAAAGTTGCTTCCCTAACATTTCCAAGATTTAACATTAACATCAAAAGCCTAGAAGGACTTAAAGCGCCTCCTGCGTGAGGGGGACAGCCATATCTAAAGAAATCTATATAATACTGGACAGATCTGGGTTCCATACCTTTTTCTATAGCTTGTTTTTTTAAAATTTCTGGACGGTGTTCTCTCTGAGCACCTGTTGTAATCTCTACACCCTTCCAGATGAGATCAAAACTTTTCGTTAAATTAGGATTATCTTCCCTTCTCATATGATAAAAAGGCCTGACAGATATAGGATATTCTTTAACAAAAACAAACTCGTGATTATATTTTTTCTTCATTATCTCAAAGAGTAATTTCTCTCCTTCTGCATCAAGGTCTTTTCCTACTGAAGATTTATATCCTTTTTTCCTTAACATTTCTAGAGCTTGTTTCATAGTAACCCTAGGAAAAGGAATTTTTGGAACAACAATATCAACTCCAAAAGTCTTCTTTATCTCCTTTCCAAATTTAGCCTTTATTTTTTTCAAAAAATAAACTATCCATTCCTCTTCTATTTTCATAAAATCTTCTTCAGATTCTACAAAGGATACTTCCATATCAATCATTGTGAACTCTGTGTCGTGTCTAGACGTATCTGAAGGGTTAGCCCTAAAAACAGGGGCCATTTCAAAAACTTTTTCAAAACCTGCGGCCATTGCCATCTGTTTATAAAACTGAGGGCTTTGTGCAAGATAGGCTTTCTTTCCAAAATAATCTACGCTAAAAAGCTCTGCTCCTGATTCGCTGGCAGAACCCATAAATTTTGGCGTATTTATCTGAATGAATCCATTTTTCAACCAGTATTCCCTCATAGCATCTTCCATATATGTCCAAATTTTAAAAATTAGAAGATGCTGTGGTTTTCTAAGATCAATCCACCTATAATCCAATCTTTTTGATAATTCTGTAGTAATTGTTTTTTCATTCACCTGTATGGGGAGATTTTCAGCTTTTGATAATACCTTTAAATCAGAAACTTCTACCTCTAAATCATGCCTGGCAAGTTCCGCCTTTACCTGGGCTTTTTTTACTTTCCCTTTTATTTCAACAACACTCTCCAGAGTAAGATTAGAAACTTCTTCCATCGGTTTTTTATCTTTGACAACACACTGAACAAGCCCTGAAGAATCTCTGAGCAAGAGAAATTTCATTTTTGAAAGGCCCCTAATCTCGTGAATCCAGCCCTTCAGAAAAACAGACTCACCTGCTTTTATATCTGAGACATAAGATCTTTTCATTATTTAAAAACAGAAAGCAGATTTATTAATTTATTGATTATCATTTTACAGATTTCCAAATCTCTCTAATATACTTACCTAAATTTCTAGCAACACTCTCTGACTTAATCAAAATTCCAATGACCTCTGGTTTCCAAGAAACAATGAAAACCATATCCTTAACCACATCTATATTTCCAGGGATAGGAAAATCAACAAACTTTGTGTTAAGGAATCTAGATTTTTTCACAAACCAAGACTTCTTATACTCTTTATTCGCGATTCCCTTAGAGGTTGCTTTCTTAGAAATATGTTGGATGCTATGATAGAATAAATCAGATTTTTCTGCATATTCCTTTTCATGTATATAGGAAAACCATATCACATCTTTCTTATTAGCGCCCTTTAACATCTTTTCATATGCTGATCTCAATCCCTTTAAACCAAGGAATACCTCTGCCTCTTGTTTAATCCCTGACTCTTGTAGTTTTTCCAAATCTGATAAAGCTTTTTTTAAAGATTCTCTCTGATTAGATATTTCTTTTTCTTTTTTATTTAGGTATTCGAGAAGATTAGAAGGCGGAGCTGCCTGAAAATATTTGGTCTTGCTCTTTATGACAAAACTGACAATTCCCTTATCCAACAAACGATTAAGAATATCATAAATATTAGAGTATGCAACCTTAGATTTCTTAACTATGGGTCCAACGCTACTAGAGCCTAATTCAGATAAGGCCAAATACACCTTAGATTCACCTTCTGTTAACCCCACCTTCAACAACTCATAAAACTCCTTACTTACCATACAAGATATCTATTAAATTTACTTTAAAAAACTTGCTATCACACCCCCTGTACAGGGGAGATAATTAATATAAAAAGAGACTTCCTAAAATTTTTATAATAAATACGGAGAAATAAAATGCCCTTGTGTGGATTTGATAAACAGATGCTAGACGGAATAGATTCCTTTCATAGAGGATTAATAGAGATTATTTTAGATAAAACTCCTAGTAAGAATGTTGATGGAAAAGAGTTTTTTATGGAGGATTCAAAATAAAATGCCCTTTTGTGGATTTAATCAGAAAATGATTGGGGGTCTACACGGCTTTCAGAGTGGTTTAGTAGAACATGGTATTATTGCTCGTTCAAAGAAACAGGAACAATCTTTTGAAAAAACTATGAACAAAGAACTTAGCGATATGTCTCGTTTCATGAAGGAGATGCATAAAATAAAAGATCCGGAAGTAAGAGAATTAATCCAAGCTCTCACAAAATATGCTTGTGCGTTCTATAAGATTGTACAAAAGAATGGAATTAAGAATTATAAGGATACAATCAATTTTCTAAATAATTTTTATTTTGAGATGGACAACAAATATTATTCTGAATTAGAGGGTAATCCCAAAGATATGGAAAAATTAGTTCATTGGATAAATGAAGGAGGACAAAATGCCACCAAGCGGATTTAGTCAAAAAGCGATTAACGGACTCTTAATTTTCGTTGAGTCATGTTATGAAGATCTTCTTAAAGAAATCAAACAAGGAAAGAAAACAGAGAATCAGGCAATAAAGGAAGAATTAGAGAATATCAAGAGATATCTAACTAATTTTAAGATTTAATATACTTTTTAATGATTTCTGAAGCTTCTCTTCCCGGAATCTTTCCCTTGAATTCCTTCATCACCAGACCCATATAGGCCTTCTCTGAAAGTCCTGGTTTTTCCTTGATCATCTTCCTGATTTTCTCCTCGACAACAGAAACATCTGCTTTCTTGGCCTTGAAACCTTTTCCTTCCACCATATTTTCCAGGACAGATTTAACATGGGATTCAGAAATCTTTCCTTTTTTAACAGAGAGTAAAACATCTGAAAATTTATCTTCCAGAATTTTTTCAACTTTTTCCAGATTCATCTTTTTACGCCTTGCAATATCCTTAGGGAAGATCAGAAGAATCTTCGCGATTAATTTCGGTTTCTCAATTATTTTTAATAACTCCTTAAATTCATCGAGTTTGTTCCGTTTAAACAATAAAGAAATCATCTCTTCATTCAGTCCTTCTCTTTCCAATTCTTCTTTAACGTCTTTCCTCGACTTAGGAAGATTTTTCTTAACCTCATTAATCATCTGTCTTGAAATTTTCAATAAAGGTAAATCTGTTTCAGGATACATCCTCGCAGCACCAGGCAACGGACGCAGGAATTTTGTTTTTCCGTCAGGCAAGACCATCCTAACTTCTGGAACACTCTTTCCTTCCTCTATTAAATCTGTCTGTCTTTCTACTTCGATTTTTATCGCTCTTTCAATATTCCTTATATCTTGGAATCCTTTCATCTCTATCCTCTCTCCTCCTTTGATAGATAGATTGACATCTTGTCTTATTGTTCCAAGTCCCCTCCTGACTTTTAGGGTCCTCAAAATATCTCCTAGATTCAGTGCAGCTTCTTTTGCCTGTTCAGGCGTCTTTATGTCTGCTGCCGTGGCAATCTCGACCAAAGGAATTCCCAATCTGTCTAACCTAAAAATTCCTTTCTCCCTATCTATTATCCTAGCAGCATCTTCTTCGAGACAAATTGTTTCAATCCCTATTCTCCCTTCTTCTGTTTCGATATAACCATCTCTCGCAATCAAAACAGTTCTCTGAAAACCAGAGGTATTAGAACCATCTATGACTGTCTTTCTCATGATTTGCGTCATAGGGATAATCTTTGCGTTCAATAAAAAGGCTGTCTGAAGACCAATCTTAAGGGCCTCTGGATTTATCTCGTGTGGCGGCTCTTCGTCTAATTCCACCAGACAAGTTGTATCATATCCCTGATAGAGAAACTTCTTCCCAAGAGATGCCTGATATACTGCAGCAACATCTACTTCTCCAGATTCTCCTGCAACAGCATGGAGTTTTCTCTCGACAATAAAATCCGGCTCGTCTTTTCTCAACAGAGAAGGACAGTTGCAAAAGAGCTTTGAAGTATCCAATTGCTGATGAATCTCGAGCCCACATTTCAGACCGAGCTTTCCATAATCTAATTTCTCAGACATATCAGAAAAAACCAAGAAGAGTTTATTAAATTGTCTATCTAATTGCACAAACAAGTTTATCTAAGGACGAATTTACCTTTCCAGCCATAAAAGTATAGAATAGTTTTTCTCCAGGAGTTACCAGGTCTTCATTCTCCCAGTTTTTATTTCTTTTCCAATCAACATCAGCTCCACGTAGTAATTGGTAATATGTTTCTCTTTCACCAGCTTCTATAATTGGAGGGGGCAATCCTGTAGAATCCAGTATTGCATCCTGCACAATTCTTGCAGTTCTACCATTTCCATCATAAAAAGGATGCATTCTAGAAGTATGATAATGGATATAAATTGCAAGCTCCAATAAATCTCCCGGATTCTTAGAGACTCTTTCTCTTACAGCAGATTCAAAATTTGGTATTTCTTTTGTAATTAATTTAGCGGGATAAGGGGGTGTTACACTGGAACCACTGATGGTGGTGCCCATGTCTCTATAAGGAGCCATATCTCCTTCATAAACTCCAGGGAAAATTCTTCCATTGACTCCTCTTAAAAAAGATGCGTCAAAATTCCCTAAGTCAAGGTTTTCGCAAGCCCACCTAAAGGCACGCCGTAAATTTATTACACCTTTTCTTATAGATTTTTTATGTCCGTTTTTAGGAACAGAATAAGGAACAATCGTATGGGGGTGTTCCATTTTAAAAGAATGAACTTGTGCCATTTTTTGTAAAGCCTTTCTTTCCAACTTTTCTGATTTAAGGGTTCTCTCATAGGCATCTTCAACACGGACAAACATAGCTTTGTCTATAATTTCCTGCACAAGAGATTCTGGTATATATTCCATTATCAATTAACTTAGAATCAATATTTAAACCTTTCTAATTGTAACCCCTTCATAGTCACAAAAGAATATTTCAGTAACTGCTAAGATTTATAATGATTGGTTTATTACCAACATAATGCCCGAAGAGAATAAAAAAGAGAATAAAATTAGTGGTGAAATACAAAAAATGGGGGACAAGATGATACCCTTTAAACTAGGTCGTCCACCGTTCAAGTTGCCAAGAACATTTGGAGAAAAAGCTTCAGACTGGCTTACAAAATGGGTCGGTAGCTGGACCTTCATAATCGCTCTCGCTATTTTAATGCTCGTCTGGATCTCTGTGAATACCACCTGGTTATTATTTGGAAGAGAATGGGATCCTTATCCATTCATACTCTTAAATTTTGTCCTATCTACGCTGGCAGCAATACAGGCACCAATTATCCTTATGTCTCAAAACAGAACAGGGCAAAAAGACAGGGCAAGAGCAGAATATGATTATGCTGTAAACAGAAAAGCTGAAAAAGAAATAAGAGAAATCAAAATCCAATTAGAGGAAATAGCAAAAAGATTGGGAAAACAATAATTATTTTTCTAAACGATCGTTAAATTCACGAGCTATATTTGTCAGCATCAGTTTCTCTACTTCTTCCTTATTCTTAGTTTTTCCCAAGACCCAACCAAGTTTCACCAATGCGGTCTCTGCAAGCATATCTTTTAGATAGATTATTCCCGTGCCTAAGAGTTCTCTTCCATTAGAATAAACGAGAGGATTTAGTCTTCCGTAAATAGTTTGAGCGGCAGCACAGACTATCATTTTTTTCTGAACTTCTTTTAATTTCTTCGTCCAAGGTTTTCTCGCCCTCTTAGTCGGAGCATGCCCGAGACCAGACATCTCCAGAACAAGACCTTTGTATTTTTTCTTGAGATAATAATCTAATATATCAGGATCTTGACCAGGATAAACTTTTACCAGAGCGACTTTTTCCTCAAATTTTAAATCCAACTTCACCCTTCCTTTTTTCCTAATGTTATAATCTGAAATCATTTCTATTTTATTTGAAAAAATTCTTGCAAATGGTTTTCCATTTACAACCTTAAAAGCATCTCTCCTAGAAGTATGAAGTTTTCTGACTTTAGTCCCAGGCATTGCATAACAATAATCATCATTTGAAGACGCGTGTCCTACAAGCATTACTTCTGCAATATCTGAAATCGCCGCCAAAGCACTGCACTGAAGATTCAGATTAGCATCGCTGCTCGCTCTATCAATGCTCCTCTGACTATAAGTCAAAACGACTGGTTTGTTCAGATTTTTCAGAAAAAAAGACAAGGCAGCAGAAGTGTAATGCAAAAAATCTGTTCCGTGAGTTATTATTATTCCTTTTATATTAGAATCATTCAAAAGTTTCTCTGCAACCCTAGCAATTTTTTGCCAGTCTTTAAAATCCATGTCTTCGGAAGCCTTTGTAAAAGGAACCTCCACTTTCACAACATTCACCCTATCAAATATTCCCGGATAAAATTTAAACAAATTTTCAGGAGTATCTAACCAGTCAACCCCACCTTTCTTAGGATTTAACCGAGCAGCAATAGTTCCCCCTGTAATAATCATTGCAATATTTGGTTTTTCTCCGTCTTTCTTTATCTCAATCTCTTCCTCTGTTTCTCTAGATTTTCGCTTTACTTTTATCTCGAGTACATCTTTTTTATTCAAACCAATATTATAACCAGAACCAAGTTTGAGTAAAACAATTCCCTTCTCAGACTCGGGACTCTCCAAAAGAATTCCCTCGTAAATGTACTTCGTCAGATGGATTTCAACCAAATCCCCCGAAGCAGCGGTGCTTTTCTTCATATAAAAAATAATTCTGAGAGATATAAAAAACTATGGTTCTATTTTAGAAATTGCATCACCAATCCAAGGATAAAGATTAGACTCAAGAACCCTATGATGAGCCAATTCACAGGAAGTTTGTATTCTGGTTTTCTATTTCCTTTCTTCTTTGCTTTTTTAACCATGAATAAAATCAAAATAGCTATTAACCCCCCAGAAACAACACCCCCTAAGGAAATTATTTTAACGAAAGAGAAAAAACCAAGAAATTTAACTGCTATAAAAATTAATATTGGGAGAAGGGCCGCAAACATCCAAGCATTCTTTTTCTTAAATCTCTCATCATACATCAAATTTTCCTGAAGAGCATTACCTAATGTAAGATAAGATGTAAACATGGTAAGAATACCCAAAAGAATAAAAATTCCGCCAAGGCTCAAAGTAGCTATTTCAGGTGTATCCATTCCCTTAACTCCAACGACAACAAGGGTGAATAAAATATAAAATGTCATTGAAATAAAAGAGCCCGTCATTAGTACTTTCTTCATGATTTTTTCATTTCCATGAAGAATCATGCCAACCTGAGGGATTGCATAGAACGACATAAGGGAAAAAAGAATGATTCCAAAAGGCAGAAAAAAGCTTCCAGAATTAAAAGAATATAAATTAGCAAGATTTATATCTCTAAAAAAGACGACTATAATCAGAACAAGCAAAATTAAAATTATCGTTACACCCAGTTTTTCAAATTTTTTCAAGGCCTTGAGCCCCCTCCAGAACAATCCAGACATACCCAATCCAAACAAAACCCCTAAAAGAAGAGAACTATTAGAATTTCCAAAAAATAAAAAACTTAAACTCTCACCAATTCCAACCATATAAGCGACAATAGCAGCATAAACTCCAAAAAATATCGCAAACTCGAGAGCAAGTTCTGCCTTTCTTCCAAGATATTTCTTACCATAACCCGCGACCTGGTGCTTTCCTTTTGTTCTAAGGATAACCTCTCCAAAATAAAGATTAATCAGAATTATTATCATTCCTAATATAACTATATAACCAAGGACCACAAAAAATCCTGTCTGGGCTGCGGCATAAGGAATTCCCAACCCCCCTGCACCGATAGTGCTTCCTACTAATATTGAAACAGCTGTCCAGAACCTCTTTTTTTTTGCATCCATCTTTCAAATAAGGTCCGGAACTTCGTGCGAATCTCCAAACCAAAGTTTATAGGCTCGGAGGGATTCGAACCCTCATCGACCGGGCCGAAACCGGACATTCTATCCATTGAACTACGAACCTATGGTAAAGCATCTGATTTTAGATTTAAAATACCTTTCTTTTATTAAAAGTTACCTTTTTATATCTTGATATTTCTTTAACAAAGTGTAAAGATGGTGAGTTTTCAATATACTTATTTAATAGGGGTTATGATAGTCTTAACATTATGGCTAATCTTATTTTTATATAGAAAAGATACGAGAAAAGAAATGTTGATTATCTCTTTATTTTTTGGAGTTGCGGGTAGTCTCGTAGAAATGATACATGTTTTAGATTGGTGGAGACCACTAACAATAACAAATACCACTGTTGGAATTGAAGATTTTCTTTTTGGATTTGGGATAGGAGGGATTGCTTCAGTTATCTATGAACACTTATTCAATAAAAGAGTTAAGATAAAAAAAGTTAAAGAAATAAAAGAGCAAAAAAGAAATATTAATTTTTTATTTTTACTTGCTTTATTATTTATCCTCTTCTTCGGAGGATTTTTTATTTTTAATCTAAACAGTTTCGAAGCCATGTTACTTTCTTTCATCATACCAATATTAATAATTTATATAAAAAGAAAAGATTTGATAAAAGACTCCTTGGTCTCTGGTATGTTAGTTCTAATAGCATCTATTATTGGATATAGCATTTTGAATTTAATAACTCCCGGATTCTTCGACGAATTCTGGCTCTTCCAAAATATTGGTAGAGTAATGGTTTTAGGAATACCTTTAGAAGAACACATCTTCTACTTCTTAGCAGGGGCGTTACTAGGCCCCCTCTACGAATACTGGAAAGAAGGAAAATTAATAAACGTAAAAAACTAATTAATAAAATGGCTTTAAAGAGACATCACAAGTGGTTAATAGGAAGTTTCAGCTCATTGACAATAATCTTCATGATAACCATCGGTGTTTTCACATATATGATTTTTGTAAAACAAGAACTCAACTACAATCTATTAGACCAGAGAATAATTAACCTGCAGACAGAAACACAGAGCAATGTAAACACAATAACAGAAAATATAATCCAAACCCGGGAAGAATTAAATTCTCTAAACTCTGAATTTGGTATGATAGGGGAAGAATTTAACCTTCTAAAGGCAACCGCGGGAGATGATTTCTCAGGTATAATCAATGAAGCAATAAAATCAGTGGTTTCTATAAGGACAGGTGCCGGACAAGGAACAGGATTTATCATCACCAACGACGGATATATTGTAACAAATGCCCATGTTCTGAGAGGAGGAAGCGATATTCAGTCAATAACCTATGAATCAGAGATGATAGAAACAGAATTCATAGGACAGGACCTTATTCTAGATATTGCTCTTCTAAAAATTCCGGGAAATCCTGTTGTTTTAGATTTTGGAGATTCAGATGATATACAAATAGGAGAAAAAGTAATTGCAATTGGTAATCCACTAGGACTTTCATTCACAGTCACAGGAGGAATAATCTCTGCAGTGAACAGAATAGGACCCAATGGATTAGATGCTTATATTCAGACAGATGCTGCTTTAAATCCAGGAAACTCAGGAGGTCCACTCATTAATAAAAAGGGAAAAGTCATAGGAATAAACAATTTCAAGGCAGGAGAAGGAAGTGAAAACATTGGATTTGCATTGGAATCAAATTATATAATAGATGCTGTCAATGGTATTGCTATGGAAGAAATAGGAAGAGATCTAATCTAAAATGCAGAAAAAAACACGAGGATTAACAGCAAAAAAAGAAGAAAACTTCAGCGAATGGTACAGCAAGATTATTGATAAGGCGGAAATAGTCGACCTAAGATTAGGAATTAAGGGATTCATAGTGATAAGACCGTGGGGAGCTTCTGTAATAGAAAAAATATACAACCTCTATGAAGAAGAGCTTCAGAAAAAAGGACATAAACTAACAATCATGCCTTCTGTTATCCCTGAATCAAACCTAAAAAAAGAAGCCAGCCATATTAGAGGATTTACTCCAGAAGTTTTTTGGCTTCAGACAGAGAAAGGAGAAGAAAAATTAGCATTAAGGCCAACGAGTGAAACCCTCTATACCCCTATGTTCGCTCTTTGGATAAGAAGCCACAGAGATCTTCCTTTAAAATTATATCAAAAAGGCTCTGTCTTTAGGTATGACACAAAAGCAACCCGTCCATTGATTAGAGGAAGAGAATTCAACTGGATAGAGGCACACGATGCATTTGCGACAAAAAAAGAGGCAGAAGCACAAGTTCAGGAAGATATTCGGATGACAGAGAATGTCATGCACCAGGAATTAGGGATTCCATTTCTACCTATAAAAAGACCTGAATGGGATAAATTCGCAGGAGCAGAATACACGATAGGTTCAGATGTATTAATGCCGGATGGAAAACTCATACAGCAACCATCTACCCATCTGATGGGACAAAAATTTTCAAAGGCATTCAACGCCAAGTTCAAAAATAAAGAAGGAAAAGAAGATTATATATGGACTACAGCCTATGGTCCCGCCATGTCGAGAATTCTGGTCTCTGTTATCTCTACCCACGGAGACGACAAAGGTCTGGTCCTTCCTTTCCAACTTTCACCAATACAAATCGTGATAGTCCCTATCTATACTAAAAAGAATAAAGCAAAAATCATGAAGTATTCCAGAGGTATTAAAAATAAATTAAAAAAATACAGGGTGGAGATTGATGAGAGAGAATACAGCCCCGGGTGGAAATTTAATGAATGGGAACTAAAGGGTGTTCCATTTAGAGTAGAAATAGGAGAAAAAGAGATAAAAACAAAATCATTGACTCTTTTTACCAGAGACACCGGAAAAAAAGAAAATCTAAAAATCTCAAATCTGGGTAAATTATCCAAACTAGGAAAGAATTACGATTCTAGATTATTAAAAAAAGCGGAAAAATTCCTAAAGAGCAGAATAATCAACTGTAAAACAAAAGAACAGGTAAAAAAAGCCATGAAAGAAGGAAAAATAGCGAGGGTAAACTGGTGTTCTCTGGATAAAGATGGTTTAAAATGTGCGGAGCATGTTGAAAAAGAGATAAACGCAGAAGTCCGTGGAAGTCTCGCGAACAAAAGAGAAAAACCTAGCGGAAAATGTATAGTCTGTGGAAGAAGTGCAAAAGAAGTCGTATACGTTGCTAAGAGCTATTAAGAATCAAATCTTATTCAAATTTAAGTTATTGTTCTGATTGAACTACCATGCTTAACTCGTGCTCCATCCTAAGAGTTATATCCATCAACAAGTTAAGTTCCCGTTCTACCAAAACCCCTTCACTTATTTCCAGTACGGCTTCCATTGTTTTTTGTAAGCCCACAATAAAATCAAAGCCCTTTCAAACCCAAATCAATTTAGAAATCCCCTTGCAATTCAACTCAAATCCGAAAGAACAATGAATTAAATTGAGGGTTTTATATTGTTTTTAATTACAGCATAAACTATGCCTGTAATCTTTGTATTGAGATTAAGCCACGACATAGTTTGCATTCGAAAGTTAAGAAAAAGTGGTTTTTATATCTTTCTCTCTATTTCTTAGTGATTAAATTTTCTAGAGTTTCCCTAAATTTTTCTAAATCTTCCATATTTATCTGTCCACCGACAGCATTTTCATGCCCTCCCCCACCTGCCCCTTCAAGCCCTTCAATAGATTTAGACAGCAATTTTAGCACATGCTCACCCCTCATAGAAATATTGATTTTTACTCCCTTAAGATAAGCCACCACGATTATTTTATCAGGAAACAGATACATTAATTCGTTAGCTATTCCTGCGCTTATACTGGTATCTCCCCCGTACTGGAAGAATAATAGTTCCTTTTTGTTTTTTCCGATAGCAATGGCTTTTTTCAAAAGTTTTTGTTCATAAGAACTAATCTGATTAAACCTGGAATGCATTGTAAAATTCTTATTCGTCTCTTCTAAAACCTCAAAAGGAGTTTTAACCTTCATCAAAAATTTCAACATATTTATCACATTAGTGGTTCTATCTTTTAAACCAGCCCCAAAAATTTTTGCTATTTTTCCTATCTGGGATTTATAAAATATATCGTAAGGTTTTTTCGATTTTATAGTAAGCTCTGGATACTTTTTCTCAAAGTCTGGATAAAATTCAGGGAAAAATCCATCAGATATACACCCCACAACAGCAATCCAAACATCTTCTTTTTTGCCTGTTATCTGATAACAAAGGGCTGTGACGGGTTCGTTAGTTTTATGTTTGTTGAAGACAGGATTATAGTAATTAACAAAAGAAGGTACATCTTCCTTATCGATTTGGTGGTGGTCTATCCAAACCACAGGAACATTCACCTGATCAATTTTTTCTAAAAAACCCCCTGAAACAACTGGTTTATCTAGGATAAAAACATAATCCGCATCCAGCTCTTTTATCCTCCTGAAATATTCAGGGATTAAATCAGGAAAAGATTTTATCGGAATTCCCTTCCCCCTCCCAATATATCTCTGCAGCAAAAGAAAGGAACACAATCCATCCTGATCATTATCAAAAAAGAATAAAGGATTTTGAGCTTTATTCAGATGTTCTTTAATTTCTTCAACTTGTTTTTTAGTCAGCATCTTTTAAAATAAGAATAGAAGTATTTAAGATTTCGCAAAAGTCTTAGCAACCAGAAAGGGGAAGAGAAGTATTGCATCCCCATAAACTTTAATTCTTTCAGCGCCAGGCAAAATTTTTCCCCACGACACGGCCTCCTCTGGCAAAGCCCCTGAATCACTTCCGTCAGCCTCCATAGAGTTATTTATATAAACCGCATAATCTGCCCCGTTGCGAAACATATTAGCATTGCAGACGTGGTGTTTGATTGGACCAGAACCCAAAATTATCATTCCTGTCTTCTTTTTCCCAAGAGTGCTATTGTTAATTCTAAAAATATCCTCTGCAACATCAACCTTAAAATCTG
The DNA here is from genome assembly GCA_964566405.1 of Candidatus Woesearchaeota archaeon. Classification (GTDB taxonomy): domain Archaea; phylum Nanobdellota; class Nanobdellia; order Pacearchaeales; family GW2011-AR1; genus ASMP01. The sequence continues at coordinate 48,559 of CAZMIN010000001.1, forward strand.
GATTTTTTGATTTGAAAAAATAAATCATGTCTCCTAGGCTTCCATCTGTAATTGTAGGACAAAAAACAGGAATTTTGTTTTTCCAACACCAATAATAAATAGATTTTTCATCATTAATTTCCTCCCCAAGTTTCCAAACCAGATCACTAGGTGTTACAACCTTCCCTGTCTGTTTCTGCTCCTCGTAAAGTTTTTCCAGAATTGGAATCATAAAATCCTCAAAATCACAATATCTTGAGTTTGGAATAAAGATATTCCCCGCCCTGTTTATTCCCTTCTCCCTTAATTTTTTTCCGTCTGCACGGAAATCCCCTAAGATAAAATCCCCCAAACATTTTATTATATCCTCTTCAATTCCTCCTGCAGTAGTTACCAAAACATTTACTTTTTTATGCTGAGCGAGCCACTTAAAAATATCCCTCATTCCAGAGGTTACCATATTTGAAGTATATGCAAGATAGATAAAAGCTTTTTCAGAAATCATTCTCTCAATGATTTTGATGGCTTTAAAAAAATTATCAGCCTGCATCCCTGTAGTTTCAAAACTATCCAAAATTTTTTCATAATCAACACCCTGATTAAAATCATATCCTTTGATAACAATTCCTTCTGCTTCTTCCGAGCGCCTTAAAATGTTTTCCCGCGCAATCTCTTCCTTTAACTTGGCCACGCTTGGACGAGTTTCTTTTTCTTCCATGAGCATTTGTAAAAACATGATTTTAAAAAAGTATGTGTTTCTTCAACATAATCTTTTTAAACAGAATCCAACTGGTAAAATTATGAATAAATGGTTAGAACTCTTGATAGGATTAATCTTGTTAATAGGAGTAATTTTAGTGGCTTGGTCTTCTTCGGCATACTCTTGGGTATTGTTTGGTAGAGATCTTAATTTCCTGCATGCGGCATGGATTCTTCTTAAGGGAGGGGTATTTTGGTTCATTACAATGATTGCCCTAATTCTTATTCTTCTGGGAATCAACGACCTTAGAGAATAAATTTCAATCTAAGAGACAGATAATTCTAAGTAGTTTATACTAGAATAAATTAAAAAAATAAAAAATAAAAATTCAAAAAGTTATTTAAGAAGTAATCCCACTATTGCTGCTACTACTCCACCAACGACGTCCAGCCAAAAACCAGGCACCCAGTGACCAACTGCTGCAGCTAGACCAGCAATAACAATAACCCACTTCATCCAAGCTTCCATATTAACCTCCTTTTTTAATTTAATTTAATTTAATTTAATTTAATAAAAATATTAGTAAAATATAGTATATAAAACTATCTCATATTTATCGAAATAAAAAAATAAAACTTCCTTCTATAATCGCTGCGATAATTAAAAGAGGTATAATCACAAACAAAAAAACCCTAAAGGATTCCCAAACATATCTTTGAAGAGATTTCAGTTTATTTTTTTGAAAGATAAACACCCCTAATCTAAGACCCAGACCAAGGGAAATGAAGAGCGCTGGAATCTCCAAAATTCCATGGGGAACCAACCTCCACAGAATTGAGATACCCTGACTCTGCACACTCTCTGCCGCAACAAAGCCCAAAAGATAACCATTAGCAACAACAGATATCAAAGGAAAAATTCCCAGCAATATACCAAAAATCATTCCAAAAAAACTCCCTTGGATATTATTAAGAAATATGAATTTTATCAATTCTCCAGAGGACATTCCTTCTGTTTTTCTTAAAAGCTCCCCTATAAACTCCATGATATAGGCAGAGATGTTTTCAGGAACAGGAAAGAAAAATCCGAGTATAACAAAAAAGAAGAATAAAATTATTATAGAATAGATAAAATGTCTCGATTCTTTTATATATTTCCAACTCTGAATATAGTTTTCTTTAAAAAAATTCTTTTTGTTTTTTTGTTTTTTCCTCATTTTTATCTAAAATGCCTGCTTAACATCTGAATCTTTCGGGGGTATTTTTTTCTTAAATATAATCCATAAGCCAATCCTGTAAGAAGACCCCCTAAATGGGCTGTATTTCCTATTGGAACATTGCCTACCCGAGAAATCAACCAGAGAACAACCAGAATTCCTGGTGCAGCATATTTCATTTTTATAGGAATTGGAATAAACATTAAATAAACAGAAAGGTTTGGTGTTAATAACATCAATAAGCCAACAAGACCAAACAATGCCCCTGAAGCCCCGACTGCAAAAATGTTTGGGTCTCCAGAAAAGATTAAGGAAGAGAAAACAAAAAGTAATCCTGCGAGTAATCCAGATATTAGATAAAAAGAAAGGTATCTCTTAGCCCCTAATATTTTCTCTACTAGAGAACCTATGAAGAATAGGGAAAACATGTTCGCGAAAATATGAAAAAGTCCTCCGTGCATAAACATGCTCGTGATAAAAGTCCATAGATATTTTCCCTGGAGAATGTTGGTTGGTTTTAATGCTATATAATTATAAACAAGTTCCAAACCGGAAATATCAGAAATCCCTAAAAAGACAAGATAGATTCTGAACAAGACAAACGCGGCCACATTTATAAGAATCAGTGTAAGTGTTACACTAAGATTTCCAAAAATACTTCTTTTTCTTCTAGAAGAAATCCTATAAACTCCAACCATTAAAAATCATCTCCTTTTTTTCTTTAGACCGGCCACGCTTGGACGGTTCTCTCTCCTTATTTTCTTTCTGAATATTTTTCTAATCTTCTTTTTTAACTTTATTTTTTTCTTTGATTTTTTCTTAACAGGCTTCTTCGATTTCTTTTTTATTTTTTTCTTTGATTTTTTCTTAACAGGCTTCTTCGATTTCTTTTTTATTTTTTTCTTAATAAGTTTCTTCTTTGGTATTAATTTCTTAGCTTTTTTCCTAGAGGCCCTCTTCTTTTTTGCAATTTTTTCTTCTTTCTTACGTTCCTTAGATTTCTTCTTCTCTATTTTTTCCTTCTCAATTTTTATTTCTATTTCCATCAATCCCAAATCTTTTTCTATTCTCTCCCGATGTTTCTTAAGATCCCTTATGAGCTTAGCATTATCTTTCATAGTGAAAACAGCCCCGCATTCATTACATGTAAAATTATAGAGAAGAGCATTTTCTTCATTAACTTCTATACTACATCTTTCACATATGTAAAATCTTTTAGTTTCCCTGCTCTTTATCTGATTCTGGAATTGCTCTTTTTTCTTAGTTAAATTCGCATTCAAAAATTCCAAAGATTTGAGAACTTCTATCTTCCAAAAGTATGTATACCAGCCCTTTCTCTTATCTTTTTTTCTGATAGAAGATACTAAACCATGGTCGGATATTTTATAGAGTATGTTCCTTGTCTGATTTATTGTTATGTCTAATTTTTTTGCAAGAACAAATTCATTGATGTATTTTTTAGAGTCTAAAAGATCAACGATTTCCTCTGCATGTTTTCCAACGACAATTGATATAACTTCCTTAAGAAATTTCTTTAGCATTCTAAGAGTAAAAAAAGTTCAAATAAATACCTTTCGGTTTAACTTGTTAGAACGATATGGGAAATTTTCCTATTTCTGTTTTTTTATCTTATTTCTCTTAAAAAAATAAAAGTTTTTAAACCTGTATTATATTTTATATATATCACAAAATCTATATCAAATTAGTTAATTAAAAAATGGGGTTATTCAAAAGAAAAGAAAAGAAAGTTGGAAAAAAAGAGGTTCCATCATTACCAGAACTTCCGCGTCTTCCTGATTTTCCTAGGCTAGAAGACCAAGACCCCAACCTAAAAAACTCCTTCTCCCAATTACCTCGTTTCCCGTCTAATTCCTTAGGAAAGAAATTCTCTCAAGCAAGCATAAAAGATGCCGTAACTGGGGGAAAAGAAGGTGATAGGGGCTCTGAAATAGATGAATTTGAGATGCTAGGAAGAATGAAGGAGCCCCTTAAAAGATCTGTTAGAGAGCTGCCTTATGAAGATACGGAAGAGTATGATGAAGATGAAGAGTCTATGGAAATGTCTGAAGCAAGGATGACGAGGGGTGAGGCAGAACCTGTATTTATAAGAATAGATAAATTTGAAGAAGGTTTGCGTATTTTTGAAGAAATCAAAAGAAAGATTACAGAGATAGAAAAAATTCTGGGTGAGACCAAAAGAATAAAAGAAAAAGAAGAGAGAGAATTACAAGATTGGGAGAACGAGCTTCGAACAATAAAAAACCAAATAGAAAAAATAGACAGAGATATTTTTTCTAAGATATAAAGATGACCAGTGAACAATTAATACATTTAAAATTAGAGCGTGGTGAGGCCCTTCGATTGAAGAAGGATTTGCTTTCTACCCAGATGGGTTTATTAAAAACAGCCAGGACGCTAAGAGGTTATGGTTATTTCAGATCAGAAGAATTAAAATTAAAGACCGCCCTCTACAAAGAAATAAAAGATGTAAAATTTAACATAGGAAAATTACAAAAAATTCTTCCAAAATTAAAAGTTCCAGAAATATTAAAAAGAAGAGAGGGAATAGAGACTGTTAAAACCGCCCAACCTCGAGAAGAGAAAGAAACATACAGAGGGGATGATCTTGAGATCCAACTCCAGGAAATCCAGAACAGACTCAACAATCTCCAAAGAGAAGGCAGCTGATTCTATAAAGCAAATAGTTTTTAAAATTCTATTTCCATTAAAGAGAATGATAAACAGAAAAGAATTAATAAAAAAATATTTGGAGTTTTTCAAGGAAAAAAACCATAAAATAATTCCTAATGTTTCGCTGATTCCCAAGAATGATCCCACAACATTATTTATCTCTGCAGGAATGCACCCGTTAGTACCATATCTACTAGGACAAAAACATCCTCTTGGAAAAAGACTCGCAAGCGTCCAGAAATGTATAAGAACAACAGATATCAACGAAGTCGGAGATACAACACATCATACTTTCTTTGAAATGCTTGGGAACTGGTCTCTAGGAGACTACTGGAAAAAAGAAGCAATAGAATATAGTCTAGAATTCTTAACAAAAACTTTAAAAATTCCAAAAGAAAAAATAGCTGTGACCTGTTTTAAGGGAGATGTGAATGCTCCTAAAGATAATGAATCCGCGCAAATATGGAGATCTATAGGAGTAAATAAAATAAAATTCCTAGGGAAAGAAGATAACTGGTGGGGGCCTGCAGGCAAGACAGGACCTTGCGGACCAGACACAGAAATTTTCATAAACAACATTGAAATTTGGAATAATGTCTTCATGCAGTATAACAAAACAGAGAAGGGGGAATACGAACCATTGAAACAGAAAAATGTCGACACAGGGATGGGTGTTGAAAGAACAGTTGCAATTCTAAATGGTTTTCAGGATAACTATTTAACAGAAATCTGGCAGCCAATGATAAAACAGATAGAAAAACTGTCTAAAAAGTCCTATAAAGGAAATGAAAAAGCAATGAGGGTAATCGCAGACCACATAAAAGCTTCTGTCTTTATAATTGCCGACGGTGTTGTTCCAAGTAATACACAGCAAGGATATGTTCTCCGAAGATTAATCCGAAGGGCTATTAAATATGGAAAAGATATCGGTATCACAAATATTTCAAAAATTGCAGAACCTGTCTTCAAAATCTATGATGACTATCTTGAATTAGGGAAGAGTAAGGGAAAAATCCTAGAAGAGCTTAAAAAAGAGGAAGAAAGATTTCGGACCACTATAGAAAAGGGTATGTCTAAACTTAATAAATTAATTTCAAGAAAGAAAAAATTATCTGGAAAAGATGCTTTCCTGTTATATCAGAGTTATGGATTCCCCATAGAATTAACAGAAGAGATGGCTAAAGAAAAAAAGATAAAGATAGACAGAGAAAGTTTTGATAAAGAATCTGGAAAACACCAAAAACTTTCCAAAACCTCTGCGAAAGGAAAATTCTCTTCAGGACTCGCAGACAATTCAGAGCAGACTACAAAACTTCACACGGCAACCCATCTGTTGAATGAGGCTTTAAGAAAAATCCTCGACAAAAATATCAAACAAAAAGGTTCTAACATAACCCCTGAAAGACTAAGGTTTGATTTTAATTTTAATAGGAAACTCACAGATAAAGAGATAAAAAAAGTGGAGGATCTTGTTAACAAGAAAATTTCCGAAAAGATAAAAGTTACTTCCGAAGAAATGCCCCTAAAAAAAGCAATTAAAATAGCACAAGCAGAGTTCGGTGCAAGATATCCAGATACAGTCAGCGTCTATAGCATAGGAAATTTCTCAAAAGAAATTTGCACAGGACCTCACGTAAAAAACACCAGAGACATAGGAAAATTCAAAATAATCAAAGAAGAATCAAGCGCTGCAGGAGTCAGGAGAATCAAGGCTGTTGTAGAATAAAATTTACGCAGAATGATATTCCTCAATCAAACCATATTTTTCTTTTAATCTATTTAACCTCAACTTCTTAAAGAGTAAAAAACCCCCCTTCCTGAGTTTTTTCATGGTTTTTGCATCACCATACTCATAAAGGTCTTTTCCAAGAGAAGCGCCTGTAGAAATTGGGATGACTTCCGGTTCAGAGTTAAGTTCAATCCCCCCCACATATTCTATGGAATCATCTGTAATTATAGCCGGGCCTGTTGTTTCGACAAAACAATAACCCGTCCCGCCAAGGCTCTGCTCTACAGGACATTCTATCCCTAGAGATTCATGATTTTCATCCGCATGGTAAAAAAAGGCAATACCATATCCCAAATCCCTCAACAAAAAAGCCAATAACTCAGATTTTTCTCCACAGATTCCTTTCACATCATAGAGAACCTCATAAGGGTATCTGGAATAATTCAGGGTTTTTCCACCACCTAGTTTAACCTCTTTTTCAGAAAAACCAAAAGGAATGTTCTGAACAAGACTTATGGCTATTCTTGCCTGGTCTTCTTCATCAGAAGTTAAATCCTGTATTTTTTTAACCAAAGGCAAAAGCAGTCCTCTCTGCTCTTCTTCGTCAATTTTTTTAAGTTTAAAATCAGCTCTAGAGGGAATTTCCCCGGTATCATGAAAGATAGATCTTGAAAGTCCGGAGAGATAATTAGCCATCCCCTCGTAAACAAGGAAATCAATCACCCCTTGCTCCCCATCCAAAATATAATTTAATTCAACAACCTTGGGGTCTGTCTGATATTTGGAAACACAGTTTTCTCCTTGCTGAATCAAAACATCAGGACACCCACAAGAAGATGTTCTTAATTCAAGAACTCCCTCTAAACAAAAATAAGGTTTTGTTGAAGAACATGATCCATAAAGAGTTCCATCTCCACAAGAGGGCGTTTCCTCACCACCCTTAATCTTATTCAAAAATCCATTTCCAAAAATAAGAACTAAAATAAAGACAACGACAATTGTTAATATAACATACTTTATCTGAAAACCAGAACTGTCTCCAGACTTTAAAACCTCTTTTTTTTCTTCGACAGACATTGAAGAAAAATAGAAAATAAATTATAAAAAACTATCTACTTATGAGGCTTTTAATCTTTCGTCCATTCCCATATTATTTTCAAAATACATAAGCCATGCTTCATCTGGTTCTATTCCCACCCTTCTGACTGCCAAATCAAGTCTTCCCTTAAGTATCAAGGTATAAGTTTCACTGTCTATTCTTCTTTCATTCATTGCTTCAATCAATTCAGAAGCCACATCATGGGCCCCAAAAGGCCTATCAAGAGAATACCTTTCCTCGGCTTCCACTAATATTTTTGTTGCAGGATCGTCTCCATTAACAATCCAAGCTCCTTCATTTTCTCCTTCCTCTACTTGGTAAGCGGCTTGTGGTAGATTTCCAACAGTAATCATACCATCGGAAGGTTCAGAAACATATTTTCTCATGCTCCTAAGATGATTAGCAAAAGAAATTTTATCTCTGAGATTTCCTTTTTGAGTTTTAGAAGTATCAACTAATCTGTTTAGTTCATTTTCCTTTCTGACTATATAATCTCCAATTTGTTCCATATTCAACCTTTGAGATTAGGGTTTATAAAAGCTCTCTTCCAGAAGAATCACTACCTGATTACTCTAAATAAATCGCAGGCTTTCCTGGTTTTGCCTTTCTAGATTTATTATCAGGATCATAACTCTTCTTATCGTTCACAGCATATACCTCTATATCAAGACCTGTTCTTTTTTCTATCTCTCCTGTATGTTCCAGATAATTATCCTTCTCATTAGGTATAACATAAATCATGGCTTTCTTTGGCTTTGTCTTAACAATTCTAAGAATATTGTTTATATCTCCTATTAGTTTATCTATTTCCTCTTCTTGTTTTTCTAACTTCTCATCAATCTTGTTCTCATCAGCAATAGGCCAATTCTCTAAGCTAAGGAATTTCTTGTTTCCAAGTTTTTCCCAAAGCTCTTCTGTAACAAAAGGGCAATAAATGTGCAAGATTTTCAAAAACGATTCGGCATCCTTCTTGGATATTTTTTCAGATGAGAAACTATTGAATAATTCCCTAATTTCAATCACAGCCATATTGTATTTGAAATCTTCAACATAAAATGTAACTTTTTTAATAGTAGAGTTTATCTTGCTCTCTATTCTTGGATTTGTCTTTCCTTGTTTGAACTTAGCAAAATAATCATAAACTTTTTTCAAAAATCTTAAACTTCCTTCAATTCCTTTTTCACTCCACGCGAAACTCTTCTCCGGAGAAGAGTTAGAAACAAGATAAAGCCTAAGAGAATCAGCACCATATTTTTTGATGGTATCTTGAGGTTCGACTACATTTCCTTTTGACTTAGACATTTTTTCCCCGTCGCTGCCATGAACAATTCCTTGTGTAAAATATTTTAACGCAGGCTCATCAAATTTCAATAACCCTATATCCCTCAGGAATTTTGCATAAAATCTTGCATAAAGAAGGTGACATGTTATATGTTCTGGCCCTCCGATATATTGATCAATCGGTGCCCAGTAGTTCGCCTTCTTAGGATCAAATATTTTTTTATTGTTTTTAGGATCTGTATATCTCAAATAATACCAAGAAGAATTTGCAAAAGTGTCCATAGTATCTGTCTCCCTCCTAGCATTTCCCTTACAGCTAGGACATTTAACTTCTAGGAATTTTTTATTTGTTGCCAAAGGATTTCCCTTTCCAAATTTGACATTTTGAGGCAATTTCACAGGAAGATCTTTTTCAGAAACAGGAACAATGCCGCATTTATCACAGTATACAACAGGAATAGGTGTGCCCCAATATCTCTGACGAGAAATTAACCAATCCCTTAGTTTAAACTGAACAGTTTTTCTTCCAGTTTTCTTGCTTTTAAGATACTTTGATATTTTCTCTATTGCTTTCTTGCTTTCCATACCATTAAACTCTTCGGAATTTACAACGGTTCCTTCCCCCTCATAAGCCCTCGGCAACTTTCCCCCACGAGAATAAATCAAATAATCTTTGGGTTCAACGACAACCCTCATAGGAATGTTATACTTCGTTGCAAATTGAAAATCTCTCTGGTCGTGAGCAGGGACTGCCATCACCATGCCACTTCCATAATCAGCAACAACAAAGTTTCCAGCATAAACAGGGACTTTCTCTCCATTAATAGGATTTACTGCATAACTCCCTGTAAAAACTCCTTCTTTCTCAAGTTCTTCTAAATTCTTTCCACTAACTGATTTTATTTTCTTAAGAAATTTTTCAGTTTCCTTTTTTTGTTCTTCAGTCACAATTTCCATAAGTCGGGGATGTTGTGCAGAAATCACCATAAAAGTAACACCATAAATAGTATCGGGTCTCGTTGTAAAAATAGGCCATTTTTTTCCTTCAATTTCAAAATCAATTTCTGTTCCATAACTCTTTCCTATCCAGTTCTTCTGCATTGTTTTAGCTCTCTGTGGCCAGTCCATCTTATTCAAATTTTCTAACAACTCATCAGCATATTTGGTAATCTTAAGAAACCATTGCTCTAGATGTTTAATTTCTACTTCTGTACTCTCGTGTCTCCAACAACAACCATTGACCACTTGCTCATTAGCCAACACTGTTTTACATTTAGAACACCAGTTTACCGGAGCTTTTTTTCTATAAGCAATTCCTTTTTCCAACATTTTTAAGAAAATCCATTGGTCCCATTTATAAAAACTGGGATCGCTAGATTTAATCATCCTAGACCAATCATAACTCCACCCCATCGCTTTTTGTTGTTTCATAAAATTAGCTAGAGATTTCTTAGTATATTTTTCAGGATGAATCTTTGCTTGAATTGCCGCATTTTCAGCAGGCAAACCAAGACTGTCGTAGCCAACTGGATAAAGAACGTTAAATCCACCCAATCTTTTAAACCGAGCATATATGTCTCCTAAAGAAAAAACAAATGCATGTCCTATGTGCAAACCTTCTCCTGAAGGATAAGGAAACATGTCCAAAACATAAAATTTCTTTTTCTTGCTCTCCTTAACATTAAAAATTTTAGCCTTTTCCCACTTTCTCTGCCATTTTTCCTCAATCTTCTTAAAATTATAAATAGTCTTTATCATAATAATACAGAACAGCTTAGCAACTTTTAAATATTATCATTAGTTCTAGAAGTTATGGAAAAAATTAAGTCTTACCTTATCGGTGAAAATGTTTCGAGTAATTCTACCGAAGCGTTTTCTCTCTACAAAAAGAGTTCTTTCGGAGAACCAACAGGAGAAAAAATCCAGTATACACTTTCAGAAGCATTATTCTTAGTGGAAAAAGGAAAAATGGATATATTCTCGAGGGAGAAGAAGATACCTAAAAAAGATTTGATTGGAAAAATTCATAGGATAGATAAAAGAATTCAGATAAAATACTCTGTATTCAAAGATCTTAGAGAAAGAGGTTATATTGTAAAAACCGCATTAAAATTCGGAGCAGATTTTAGAGTCTATGATAAAGGTATTAAACCCGGAAAAAAACACGCAAAATGGATAGTCTTCGCAGATCATGAATCCAAAAGATTAACATGGCATGAATTCTCTGCAAAGAACAGGGTTGCACACTCTACAAAGAAAAATCTTCTCCTAGCCATCGTCGATGGAGAAAACGACGTGACTTACTACGAGATAAGTTGGATTAGGCCTTAACCACAAGAAAATTTATAATCTATATCTTTCTCTATCATTCATGGTTCAAGATACATCTATAATAAAGGGAAAAATAATAGATATTTTAAAAAGAAGAGGACCTAGTCTCCCTGTTCATATAGCGAAAGAAATTGAATCTAACACACTCTTTGCATCTGCCTTCTTATCAGAACTTATCTCTGAAAAAAGAGTCAAGCTAAGCAACATGAGGGTTGGGAGCTCCCCCATATATTACATTCTAGGACAAGAACCCTTGCTAGAAAGATTTTCTCAACACCTAAAAAGTAGAGAAAGAGATGCTTTTGCTCTACTAAAAGAGAAAAAATTCTTAAAAGATTCTAATCAGGAACCTGCAATCCGTATAGCGTTAAGAGAGATTAAAGATTTTGCAATTCCCTTTAGACAAGACGAAGAGATAATCTGGAGATATTTCACAACCCCTGAAACAGAATTTAAAATAAAAGAAAGACCAAGAATAATTGAAAAAGAAAAAGTTCCTGAAGAAAAGCCCCTTGGTATTTTTGGAGAAAAAGAAAAGCCAAAAAGAATCAAAAAGAAAAAAATGCAGAGAGAAAATAAATTCTTCTCCAATGTAAAAGAATTTTTATCAGGAAGGTCCATAGAAACACTAGATATCTTAAACTTCAACAAAAACGAATTGATGTTAAAGATAAGAGATAAGGGAAACGATAAAATCCTTATTTCTTACAATAAGAAAAGGGTGAGTGAATTAGATATAGTAAAAGCTGCAAAAAAAGCCTTAGAATATAATCTGCCTTATATGATTCTCAGCCTCGGAGAACCCTTGAAAAAAACCAATGCTCTAATTGATGCATTAAAAAAACTAGATTCTATTGAAAAATTAAAATAAAATGGATTCTAAAATAAAGGAAGAGGGGCTGAAGAACTTTGCTCTATCGGTCATGGAATACCTTGAATATAAGGAGGAGATAGAATATTTACTTTCAAAACTTAATCTGACAAAAGAAGAAGTAATTCAGGCTTACATAAATTATGATATGGATGTTTTTGCCTATGAAAATGAGATTTATGAGTCATTAGCAATGAGAATGGTTCTTCATTTACATTACTTATTAAAAGGAAGTTGGCATCAAGACAGACAGAAAGAAATCCTAAAAATTATTGTAAGAATAAATCCAGAATCTATAGTCGATATGGGTTTTGGCACACCAACAAGATACATAAGAGAATATGTTTTAAAAGAAAAAAAGAAACTTGTTCTTGTTGATTTATACGAATCTGCATTTAGATTTAGTAAAGTCCTATTAGATTATCTAGCTTCTTCTTGGAAAGAGATAATTTCCTTTAAAAAAATAGATATGAATACCCATGAGTATCCAGGAGATTTTGATGCTTATCTTTTTCAGGATTCAATTGAACATGTTGAAAACTCCGGGGATTACTTATTAAAAATTGTTAAAAAATCTCCTTTAAACTCTCGATTTATTCTCTCTCTTCCCATAGGGCCCAAAGTACCTGCACACACAATTTCTTGGGACACTGATGAAGAAGCAATTAATTGGTTAAAAGAATGTGGGTTAAAAGTGATTGATTCAAAGAGGGTTTTTATTAATCCAAATGTTGATTTATTTGCAGACCAGCTAGATGGAAAGCTCCATAATTTAGTTGTGGACTGCTCAAAACTTAACAATAACAACTTTTAAAAACTCTCAAGGAAGAATTTTAATATGGGAAAGATAAAATCAAAGATGGTAAAGAGATCTACAGAAGAAATGATGAAAAAAGGTGTCAAATTCACAGGAAATTTCAAAGATGATAAGAAAATCCTCGGAAGAACCATGCCTAGCAAGAAAATAAGAAATCAAATTTCAGGATATCTTGCCAGAATAAAAAAGAAAAAACAATAAATTTATCTCTTTTTCTTAGTTTTTACCAACGCTTTTTTAATGGCGTCTAAATCCTCAATAACCTTATCTATTTTTTTATTTCTATTCCTGTTTATGATAGCATTAATAACATTAAAAATAATATAGAATATAATAAACCACCCTGCAGCCTGGAGTACTGTGATTAAAAATTCAAGCTTGCCAACTAATTCTTGAGGGATTGTATTCGCCAAACTTTCAAGCATAAACATAACAGGAGAATCAAAAGAAAGTTTTTAAAGCATTCTTTTTTACTAGTCTTGTCTCTGTAGCTCAGGGTTTAGAGCGCTGCTCTCATGGGTGTGAATTTTAATTTGCGCACATTGACGGAATCTCTGATTCCCGTCTATGAGTTGAAATCTGCTGAGAAAGGCAGAGGTCGGGGGTTAAAATCCCCCCAGAGACATTTCTTTTATCTCGTTCCACCATAACAATCTTTTTTAACCCATAAAAAATTAAAAATAAATGATTGACTGGTTAGAAAAAAACAGGGGAATATCAATACTCTTAGCAGCATTAATCGCTATAGAAATCTTTGTTTTCTCTTCCCTCCCAGGAGGTCCCTCGGGAATAGGGGGTGGGATGAAAATCTCTATAATATATCACCTCATAGTATTCTTCTTGTTCGGTTTTTTTTTCTTAATGTCCATAAAAGGTGATAAAGAAATTAAAACAGGTTATATAGTAACAACCTTAATCATATCAGTACTCTATGCTTTCCTTGATGAATTTCACCAAACCTTTGTACCTTTCAGAAATCCTTCGATACAAGACATATTAACAGACACTGCCGGAATATTTTTGTCAACAATATTGATCCTATATCTTAACAAGAAGAAATTTTAAACTAATGTTTTAATCCCATCACCATCTTTTCTAGGAATTATATGAAAGTGTATGTGTTTTACAACTTGATCTGCAGATTCAAAATTATTATTTATAACATTAAAACCACTGGCATTTTTTTCTTTCATTAACTTAATAGCTGTATTCTTAATGCAATCCAAAAGTTCAGAACCTAATGAAGAATCGAAATCTAATATGTTTTCAAAATGTTTTTTTGAAATTACTAGGCTGTGTCCATCAACAATAGGGGTTCTATCTGCGACTGAAAAAAAATTCTCGTTTTCATAAATTTTATTAGAAGGAACATCCCCTTTGGTTATCTTACAAAATATACAGTCTTTCATTCTCTATTTTTAGAAACCAAAGGTTAAAAATTATAAAAGAAATAAAACAAATTAAATTTCAAACCTACCTTTTCTTCTTTCTAGCTGACTTCTTAGCTGACTTCTTAGCTGAAGCTTTTCTCTTCACTACCTTTCTTGCAGATTTCCTAGCTGACTTCTTAGCTGAAGCTTTTCTTGTTGCTGTTTTTCTAGCTGACTTCCTAGATGATTTTCTAGCAGCAGTAGCCTTTTTTGTCTTCTTAACTTTTTTTCTAGCCATTTTTTTCACCCCTAATTTTTAATTACATATATGAAGAATTAATTATTTAAAAAACTTTGCTTAGCAAAAATTTTACCTAAAAATCATGATTTTTCATTTTACCAACGATAAAAAAAGAATTAACGAATTAATTTTCCTGCTTTTTCGAATTCTGTAGTTCCTCCAATTAAATCCCTTAAAATATTTCTAAGTTCTGAAATTTTTACCCTAATTTGTTTTTTTGTATCCCTATTTCTAATCGTAACATTTTTCTTTTTTATACTCTCTTCATCAATTGTTATACAAAAAGGTGTTCCTATCTCATCATTTCTAGCATATCTTCTCCCAATGCTTCCAGACCTATCATGAATAACATTCCATTCTTGTTTTAAATCAGCAACGACCTCTTCAGAAATCTGTTCAAACTTCTCTTTTTTCACAATAGGAAAAACTGCTGCTTTTATCGGAGCAAGTTTTGGATGTAATTTCAGGACAACATTTTCTCTTTCAGCATCATAAAAATAAGAATCAAACATAAATACGAGGAAAGCTCTTTCCACACCCAAGCTCGGTTCACAAATCACAACAGGAGAAATTTTTTCTTTTGTTTTTTCATCAAAAAGCTTCAGATCTTTTCCAGAGGATTTTTCATGTTGATTCAGATCATAATTTCCTCTGTCTGCGATTCCTTCCAATTCTTTCCATCCAAAAGGAAATTTATATTCCAGATCCCAAGTGTCTGAAGAATAATGTGAAATTTCTTCTGAAAGATGTTGTCTTATTCTTAAGTTATCTGGGTTCGCCCCTAATTTTTTAAACCACAAAAATTCCATAGCAAGCCAATATGCGTGCCAGTCTTTCCTTATTATTCCTTGTTTCAAAGCATCTTTTATCTTCATTTCTACAGGTTCTTTTCCAGATTTTTGTGCTTCTGCAGAATAAACAAGAACTTTTTCATTTGGAATCTTGTAAGGACAGGACTCGTTTTTCCTTATGAAATATTCTATCTCCATCTGTTCAAATTCCCTGCTTCTGAACAAAAAATCCCTCGGAGCAATTTCATTTCTAAAGGCTTTTCCTACCTGGGCAATACCAAACGGAAGGCTCATCCTAGCATTATCCTGGACAGACTTGAAATTAGTAAAAATCAATTGTGCGGTCTCTGGTCTAAGATAAGCTTTTACAGAGTCGCTAACAACAGGTCCCACATTTGTGGTGAACATGGGATTGAACTCATCCTTAACTTCATAGCCGGGATTTTTTGAATATTTCTCAGCTTCAAACTTATCTACCTTAAATTTTTCCTTGGTTTTTTTGTTCATAACTTCAACGTCGACAAAGCTATCCAGATGTCCAGAAGCCTTCCATACCTGTGGATGGGTAATTATAGAACCATCAATCCCTACAATGTCTTCTCTCTGCCTCACATGGAAATCCCACCAAGCGTTTTTTATATTATTTTTTAGCTCTACACCTAAATGTCCGAAATCCCAGAAACCAGCCAAACCACCATAGATATCCCCTGACTGGTAAACAAAACCCTTTCTCTTACAAAAGACAGCCAAATCTTCTATAGACAACCTCTTAGGCTGTTCTTTAGCCTTAGAAACAATTCTCTTAACCTCTTTAGGCTTATGGAGAATAGCCTTAGCCCTCTGCTCAGCCCCTCTCCTAGTCTTTCCAAGATATGCAAGGGTCTTTGTCTTTACTTTTCCATCTACCCTCTTGTTCTCATTTAGATAATAATATTCTCTGTTGTGAATCTTTTTCTTAACGATAAATGCCATTTTATTTATTAGGCACTACAGAGAACTATTTAAATGTTTAGTAGGCACTACACCCCTATTTCTTAATAAGACTTCCCAGTGTCTTTCCACTCTTCCTCATTCTCCTGGCAACAAAGAGTACAACTGCCAAGGCGAGAACAACCACGAGAAGAATCACTACACTTCCTGCACCTATTCCACCGAAGATTGCGAATCCAATAGGTGCTCCTATCAAAACTTTTTCTTGGACAGAACTTGAATAAATCAGTGAGTCATAATTTACATTAAGAGTTAATTCACTCTCTAATGTCTCGTTCGTAGTTTCGTTAATAGGTAAAAGAGTTTCATTGATATTTATGTTTGTTCTGAATTCTTTGAAGGAATTTGCATTAATACTTTGATTCACTTGTACCATTCCAACCTCTACTTCATTTGCACCAACCAAGGAAAATACAAACTCTACATTCTGGTTATTTCCTGCGAGCTCTTCCAAAGAATATATTACCCTTACCCTATCATCTCTCGTCCTCTGTACATCTATTAGTTCAAATTCTAATTTCTTTTCCACGACATCAACAACAAACATTGTAGACGAAGATCTCTGAGAACAAGTTACCATTGCTGTCAATGAATGCTGTCCTTCCTCTGTATTCTCTGGTATGCTTATATCAAAAACAAATTCTTCTTCTTGTCCTGGATTTAAGCTCTTTTCTCCATTCTCGTGTGTTACCAACGAAGAAGAATCTACAATTCCAAACGTACAGGAAGTAAGTGCGGTTTCTCCGTCGTTTCTAAAAGACAATGTAATTTGTTTTGTCTGATTTGGATTAATAACTTGGTCTGAAATATCTGTAACAGTCAACCTTGTTACAAGGGTTGGAGCTGGTGGACTTAAATCAATTATCACTTCCCCTGATTCTTCCCCTTCTTCACCTTCACCATCATCAGCAAACCATTCTACACAAATACCATCTTCACTACATTCATAAGCAGAATCACACTGAGCGTCAGACGAACATTCTAATTCATTACAAACATCACCGTACCAAAATCCACTTCCAACACCAACACAATTAGTTTCACCACATAAATTAAGGGTATTACTACATGATGCTTCTTCAGCATTACAAACTTCATTATACCAATAACCACTCACATTGGTACAGGTCGTTTCATCTAAACATAATTCTAAAAAATCAACAGCACAAACATCTCCTGTACATTGACCCCCTATCACTTCATCAACACAGGTTTCATCTTCATAAGTATAGTTAAAGTCAACATCAAGATAAACTATAGATGTTGCATTCGTAACAACTCCTGTTGCAGAATTTACAGAATAATCTCCCGCAGAAATCAACACAGGTACAGACTGGTTTGTTATATTCCAGGCTTCTGTGACAAAAAAATTACTGGCATTTTCTGGTCCTGTAAGAGTATGTCCTAACGAGTCAATAAATCCAATTTCATTAACATCAATTGTTTCAATAGTACAAGTTTCATTTGTTATATCTTCCCAAGTATAGCCTGCATTTACACAATCTGTCTCGTTAGTATAATCCTCAAGAACCACCTGGCCTGTAAATTGAAATGTAGAAGAATAGATTAACAAAATAGCAACCGCGACCAATGCCCCTACTATTGTATAGGTAGCAACATCTCTTTTCATTATGAAATAAGATTTTTCCCATTTAAATAGTTTTTGAAAATACAATATATATATAATAATTTACTAATTCTCTATGGCGAGAGGAATCAAGCATAAATAGAATTCTAGATAAACGCTTATTGATGTTTTGTATGGATTTTCATAACGGAAAACTATATAAACAGTTCATAGTTATTTTTTTTAATGGCTTGGAAAACTTTCCTCATTATATATTTTAGCACAGGAGATACAAAAGCTTCTGAAGTGATAAAAAAAGTTGAATCTGTTGGATTCAAAACTACATTTGGACCTGTTGATTTTGCATATGAATGGCAGGAAGTACCGACAAAAGAAAAAGTCTTAGAGCTGGCAGATAAACTTACAGAGGTATTAAAAGACACAGGATCTATATTCAACATAGACACTCACGAAACTCTAGAAGCGTGATTGTTTATTTTATAAATTCTAAAATTTCCGGAATTTTTTGAGTATCATTAAAATGTCCTTCATTGTTTTTAACAACTATCTCTGTTCCTAATTTTTCTTTAAATATATCTTTATCAGAAACAGGAACATTAGGATCATCCTTAGAAAAAATTGCTAAGAAATTATTAGTATGTTTCTTGACTTTTTCAAAACCAATTGGTGTTTCTATCCAGGGTTTGGCAATTTCTCTATCTTCTTCATTTTCATAAGATTCTTCTTTCAAATTAAACCAACCTGCAACAAAAACACATCCGGCAATCTTAATGCTTTCGGGAAGTTTCTCCAAATACCTCATAATTGCCTGACAACCAATGCTATGTCCAATAAAATAAGTTTCTTCGTCAATTTCCTTAACAGTGTTCATAAGATAACCCACCCATTCTTCTATCTTAGGGTAATCTGTATTTGGCATTTCCAAAGCATCTATTTTAACATTCGTTTTTGGAAGCTCTTGTTTCAGCCATTCGAACCAAGGTTCACTAGAATTGCTTCTTCCCCATCCATGAACTAAATATACCTTTTTCATTTTAAAAAAAGCGGAGGGTGGGATTCGAACCCACGAAAAACCGGGCTGCAACCGATTGCAGTAACCACTGTGCCACCTCCGCAATGAAGTGGAACTCTTAAGAGTTTATGCCCCCGACAGGATTCGAACCTGCGACTTTCAGCTTAGAAGGCTGACACTCTATCCAGACTGAGTTACAGGGGCGCTCAAGTCTTTCCTATAGAAATAGAGTAAGAAATCTATTTAAAAGCTTTCTGTCCTAGATCTCTACTACATCCAAATCCTTGGCAAGATAAGAGTTTTTGAAAACCTTCTTCGCTTCTCTTAGAATTTTTTCAGGGTTTTTTTCATATCTTTCGCTCAGATGAGTCAGAAAAAGCTTTTTCACTCTTGCCTTTCTAGCAATTTCTGCATCTTGTTTCACAGTCATGTGTTTGTGCTCTCTAGCCATTGCTTTTACTTCGTCGCTATAGGTAGATTCTATAACTAATAAATCAGAATTCTTCACAAATGGAACTATTCTCTTATTTGGTAGAGTATCCATAACAAAAGAAATCTTTTTCCCCCCTTCAATGTAAGTCAGATTTTTTGCCAGATATCTCTTTCCTTTGTAGGTGATATTCTTTCCTTTTTTCAACCTCTGTAAAAGAGGGCCTGAAGGCAGTTTTGATTTCTTCAATTTTTTCTTATCAATTCTTACCTGTCCTTTTTTAACAAAAGAATAGGCGTTGGCCGGAATTCCGTGAGACATCTTTTCAGACTCAATATAAAATTCATCTGTTTCTAAAAATTTTCCATCCACTTCATAGACCTTTATTTTCAACCCATCCCTCTTATCGCTAAACATCAGAGAGGGGTATGCTTTCAGAACATTCCCGATATTTTTCTTTATTCCCTTAGGACCATAAATGAAAAGAGTTTTATTATAATCTCTAAAAGAGAGTGTTTGTAAGAGCCCTGGAATACCAAGGACATGATCTCCGTGCCAATGGGTAATTAAGAGTCTTGTAATCTTAGCAGGACTAATTCTAGCTTTCCTAAATTGTCTCTGAGTTCCTTCCCCGCAATCTATCAATATGTTTTCTTTCTTGTAACTCAACAACATAGAAGGATGATTTCTCCTTACAGTTGGAACAGCTCCCGAAGTACCTAAAAATACCAATTTCATTTTTGTAGTCATATATAACCAAAGAAGTTTCTATTTAAAAGAGTTGTTAAATCACTCTTTCTTCCTGTCTATTTTATCGATAGCAAAAAGGGTTCATTCCTTTTTCAGGGCTGTTGATGCAGGAGAAATAAAAATAATCGTGTCTCCTCTCAAAAAAGTCAATCCTAGATTTCTTTTTATCTCGTTGTTCTCCATCTCTTTTATATTATCCAGCACAAGATTTATGTGGATATCAAAAGCCAACAGAGTCCCAACAAACTGCTTGTCTCCCTTCAAGTGAACCAAAACCTCTTTTCCTTTAGAGTTGTTCAATAAATCCAAAGGTCTTTCAATCCCGTTAACCATATTTTATTCTCGGTATAACTGATTTATAAACATTTCGATAATACGAAAGGTATTTAAATAAAAATTAAATTCTTCTTCTATGAAAAAAGGTAAAAAAATTTCAGGGGGAAAATATGTAATGAATAGAAAAAAGAAATCCTATGAAATAGCAGGGCAAAAGAGAGTGGTAAAGATAGGAAAAGAAAAGAGAAAAGTCAAAAGAATCATGGGTGGGGGAAGAAAGGTCTCTCTATTGAATTCTAATTTTGTAAACATAAGCACAAAGGGTAAAAAGAAAAAAGTTGAGATAAAAAATGTCTTAGAAACACCGTCAAACAGATTCCTGGCAAGACAAAACATACTCACAAAAGGAACAATCATAGATACAGAGCTAGGAAAAGTTCGGATAACCAACCGCCCAAGCCAAGAAGGCATGGTCAATGGAATTCTAATAGAATAATTTAAATAGTCTTTTCAAGAAATTTTTACCACTAAAAGAAACTATAAAAAAGAAAAGCTTTATAAAAGCAAAAGCTTTATAAATCTTACTATTAAATCTAGAAAACCTAAAAATGACCTTTATAAAAAAATGTCCAGAATGTGGAAGCATCCATCTCACTTATGATCCTCATTTAGGAGAAATCATCTGTAATGACTGCGGATTAGTGGTCGAAGAGAAGATGGTTGACTCAGGAATAGATTTGCAAGGAAAATTCGATAAAGGAGAGAAAAAGGGGCGGGGTGGTGCACCGACGAGCATACAAAAATTCGATAAAGGACTAACCACGAATGTAGGAGAAATCTCAGATATTTACAAATTAGAGCCAAAACAAACCAGAAAATTCCTTAGATTAAAGAAATGGCAGGAAAGAGTCTCTACGAGCATCGAAAGAAACCTAAGGCTCGCTATGGCGGAACTAAGAGTCATTGCTT
>CAZMIN010000001.1:69759-72758 GCA_964566405.1 Candidatus Woesearchaeota archaeon
TGATGCTGCAAGAATCTACAATTATGTCTTACAAAGAGGTCTTGTAAGGGGAAGGAGCATGGAATCTGTAATTGCCGCTTGCCTGTATGCCGCATGTCGATCATATAATATTCCAAGAACCCTAGATGAAATGGCGACAGCATCAGATGTCGAGAGAAAAGAGATAGGAAGAACCTATCGATTCATAATAAGAAAACTAGGAATAAAGGTGAAACAAAGTTCTCCTAAAGATTATATCTCGAGATTCTCTTCTGTGTTAAGATTATCCCCAAAAACCCAGAACGATGCTCTAAAGGTATTGAAAAGAGCAGAAGAGGTTGAGCTGACTTCTGGAAGAGGTCCTGCAGGGATAGCTGCAGCAGCCTTGTATGTTGCCGCCCTGATAAACGACGAGAAAAAAACACAGAGAGAAGTGGCAGACATTGCAGGGATAACAGAAGTTACAATAAGAAACAGATACAAGGAACTAATAGAAAAATTGGATCTAGAAGACAAGATAAAGCAGAAAGAGAGCGAATCAAAAGTAAAGAAATAATTTAATTCTAAAGCTTTTTATATGATTAATTAATTGTAGTTTTATCAATCTTGAGTGCTAGATTAAAGGAAGGGTTGATAAGGGAAACCTTGGTTCCCTTTATTATGCGGGAATGCCGGAGTGGTCAAACGGGACAGGCTTAGGACCTGTTAGCTTAGTGCTTACGAGGGTTCGAATCCTTCTTCCCGCACTTTATTAACTGAATAGTTACTACAAAATAGGAATATTTATAAATAACTTATTTCTAGAAGATAGATGGTTAAAGCATTATCTATTTTAAAGAAAAGTCTAGCCCCCCTGGCGGTAGGCTCTATCGCATTAGGATCTAGTGCTTGTGCTCCAACACTTCAAAGAGATTTTCCTGATTGGCACGTAAGTGGTTATGAGTTCCAGGATAGGACAGAAAAAAGAGAACCTTACAATCTCGAAAGAGCTGTAATATTAGGTGAACAATTTTATACCCAAAGAGTTAGTCCTAGGGAAGGAGAATTAGGATTCATATTCTTACCTTTCAATGAAACAAAAAGAGTAATAAACACCGGCACAGGTGATGTAAGATTAGAATCTGATAAAAATTATATTCCTAGAAGAGTTCGTGTAGAAGATTACACCGAAGACGAATTTGCAGATGAAGTAGATTTAATGGTGGACCGCTCTCCCCAGGGTATTGAAGGGGTTAGAGCAGACATTCTCCCCCTTGAAGAATTAAGAAGAATTGCACAGGCTTCTCCGGGAAGCCATGGATACAGTGTAGTAACAACAGAGAATGATGCAAGATATGGAATAAGAACAATGAAAATCTTAGGAAAAGAGTATTTCTTTCCTCATGTAGAAACAGATGAAACGGGAAACCCTAGAAAACTTGATTTCTACCTTGTTCCTGTAGAGGGGTCAGAGATAATAATAAGAAACTCCGACGGAAGAATTACTCTGAAAAACACAAATAATATTTATAGGGCGATTTTGCTTCAAAAAAACGGAGAAGAAATAGAGGGATCTGTTTCACAAACAGAAAGAATAAGGGGAGACTAATTTCCTCTGACTCCTTCAGCCTGTCCAGGAGAAGCTTCTGAACTCCCTGTTCCAACACATTCGGGAAATAAGGCTGCTACTTCGTCCTTATAACCAATAACATCTTCGACATAATTCGGGTTTCCCACAGACCTTCTGACTCCTTCTTCATCCACACGCGTACACAGACTATTCCATCCATTGTAATTCCTTAAAGCTCCTTTCCAACCAAGATAACTCCGACTAACAAAATCAATTTCTCTAACATTAGGGCCTGAATTTTCCGGTCTATAACATCTGTAGACTGGAGCATCAGGATGGGGATTATTATGGCCATCAATCAACAAACCAATGCCAAAATTAACATTCGTTTCAAAATCTGCAACTTCGACATTATGTACAGCTGTATTAATCTGCATTATTCCTAAACTAACAAAATTATCACCACTGATAAGTTGAGCGCGATTTCTTTCGCAATAGAGGGGATTATCATTCTCGTTCAGATAAGGGGTGTCATCGTTATCATCTCGTGCAAATCCACAATGAAAAATCCTGCTCTCTGTATACGCAACCTGCAAAACAAGGCACTCGAAAGATTCCGCGCCAGTGTCTGCCTTCACAAACACATCAAAAATTCTATTTTCTGATTTTTTGGCTTTCGCCATCTGTATTATTTTTTCACCCAAAACCTGTTTACAATTTGTTTCGTCTGTGCATGAAATTGCTTGGGTTGTTCCAGTACCCATATTTGCTTGAGGGCATGAAATTCCTTCTGTTATAGAACCACCATCACATACACTAGGATATATTCCACAAAATTCTATTTCAGTATAAGGATGGCAATCAGGGCAACCCCTGACCACTACCCTGCCTTCTGAAATTTCCCATATGATTCCATCGGTTTGTACACAATTAAAAAACTCTGAAGAAAGAGAAAAAGACTCTGCATCAATCCCAAAAATAATTTCAGAACCATCTCTAAATCTGGTTCCATCTAAAGATTTTATTAAATCTCTATTTTTTCGTGAAGGCTCTAAACTTCCTTCTTCAACAAGAGTTTCTGGAACATCAATCCAATCCCCCCTCCTAGGAGACCACCTCCACTTCTCCAGTCTTGTAAAATATCCAAAATAAATTTCTGCAAATCCTTTTTGGCTAACAGCGAATATCCCATCATGAGAGAAATCGACATTTTCTGTAGAAAGTTCTGCGTTACCAAATCTTCCAAATGTTATTGTTTTTGATACTCCCCCTTCATTATTTTGTGTCGTCCTTTCTATTAAAAACCGTAAACCCATTGAGTAAGATTCACCAACTAAACTTTTTATAAATTCTTTATCTTTAAAAGAAAGTCTTTCAAAAGACTGTGTATATTCTAACACATCTGCAGGAACAGGAACTTCTCCTTGAAGAAGTTCTGCTTGACTAGTTATAGAACCCACATCAACACCAA
>CAZMIN010000002.1:0-17919 GCA_964566405.1 Candidatus Woesearchaeota archaeon
GTTAGTGTTTCATAAGCCTTTAACAAATCATGACTTCCTTTTCCATAAAATCCCCTCCCAATAAATGAGAGCACTACCTTATTATCCCTTCTTTTTACCCTCTTTTTTTTATAAGGCCTCATTGCTAAATAAAGAACTTCTATCTTATTTTCAAATTTTCTACAATCAATAGCCTTTAGTAAATCCTTTTTAGCAGCCTCACTTTGGGGAAGAATCTTTTTACACTTGTTTGAGGAAAGAGCATTTTGGATTATTTTTCTAATTAAGGGACTTTTAAGTGCATAGTAATTAAAAGAAGTAAAAATACCACCTGATTCTAAATCAACTATCCATGGTTTTTTAGGTCTTATTTGTAAAATACCTCTTGTAGAGTGAATTATGTCGGTATCTTTATCTGTTTTGGCGAAGGTCATCCTCGGGAGAGGAAGTAAATTCATTAAAAAGCCATGCAACCTTATCTTGTTTTCGGTAAACCAACTATGATATTTTGTCTTTACCCTGTCTATTTTGTAACTAACTCCCTCAGGGGGAAAATCCAATATTTCATCAAATTGTGGGTGTGGACTTGCAAGAATATTAACTTTAATCTTTTTTGGAGATTTCATGTTAATCCTAAATTGAAAGTGTTTTTAAAGATTATGAATGATTAACTAATTAAATATTTTTTGCAATCTTTTCCTTAGGGCTTTGTCGTCAAAATATTTCTCATGTTCTTTTTTATACAAAGGTTCTTTCAAATAAGATTCATAAAGTTCATCGTTTTGATCAATCTCAAAAATTCTTTTAACAATTTTTTTAAAAGTTTTTTTCTTAAGATGTCTTCTAGCAAAAAATTCAATAATAGGAATTTCAAATAAAATCCAAGGAATTTTTCTCTTCACTTCCCTTTCAAAATCAGCATAATTAATGAAACTTTTTGTGTTAAAGTCCTTATGCACAATAGGATTCCCCCAATAAATAGGGATACAATTCGCAGCCATACTATGTATTAATTTTTCTGTAGTATATCCAGGGTAAGAGGCATTTTCAAAAACAATTTCAAATTTATATGGTTTAAGAAATTTTAATTTATTTTTGTATTTTCCTTTTTCCCCATCCCCGGTATTTTTGATATTGGATTTTTCAGGAGACATGTTTCTCATAGAAAGTCCAGGAGCATCTATTCTTTTATATCTTGAAAGTGCTCTAAAAAAATCCTCTCTAAATTTAACCTTATTGTCGAAAACAAATGTGCAAAATTTAGTTTTTTCCTTCTTTATTTTTGAAATATCTTTTTTATTTTTAACATCTTTAAGAAATCCCCCGAAATAATAAAGAGGCAATCTAAAATGGCGTGGATGTTTCAGCTTTTCATCATAGTCAAATGTGAAAGCCCAATTGCATTTTTTTAAGTTAGGTCTTGCGTTTTCTCCGGTAAAAAAAATCTTCACAAAATCACCCTGAATTTCAGGCATAACCCATCTTTGGCGTTTATAATAATATAATCTCTTAATGAGATAATAAAAACCCAAGGAATTTTTCTTCACAAAATTTCCTATTTTACCGATATTCTTCCTTGAAGAAGGAGATTTATGATTAAAGACAGAAAAAAACATATAATCTGGATTTTTATTATCTATTTCTACATCATAATCTTTCTTTAAAATTTTAGTAAATAAATTCTTTTGTGGATCAAAATACCACCAAAACCATTTAAACCCTATTTTTATCTTCTTTTTTCTCTTCACCATTTTTATGAAAGGAATGGTTTCAATAATTCTTTATTTTCGGAAATCCAATTAGCAATATCTTCAACTGTTTGTTTTAAACCCTTTTTAGGTTCCCACCCACTTAATTCTTTTATTCGGGAATAATCTGTTAGATATAATTTAACATCTAAAGGACGTTCTTTTTCTATAGAATCTATCTTAATTTTACTCCCTGTAATTTCTTGACAAAGTTCTGTTAATTCTTTGAGAGAAAAACTATTTTTTAAACCCCCCCCAATATTAAGAATTTCTCCATTATATTTCTCTATATCATGAATTTGAATATCTATTACATCAAACAAATCATCAATGTGAACAAAATCCCTTACTTGTTTTCCAAGACCACCATATCCAATATATGAAAGTTCTCCTCCGTAGATATGTTTAGCAATCCAAAAAACAAGAACCCCTTGATCAACTTTTCCCATTTGCCAAGGACCTGCAATAATTCCACACCTATTTATTACTCCTTTAATTCCTAAAGAGTCAATATATTCATTAATTATCATTTCAGAAGCTAATTTTGTAGCACCATATAATGATCTAATTTTGCCAAGGGGAAATTTTTCACTAATTCCTTTTTCAGAAACTCCGGGAATTTTTTGATGAGATTTTAATGAAAAACGAGTTTCATCTTCAACAAATTCTAAATTATTTATTTCTGGGATTGGATAAACCCTACTTGTTGATAGGAAAATTATGTTTGCTTTATTTTCCCTAACTTCTTCAAGGCAATTTATAGTCCCAATTAAATTCGTGTTAATGAGGTAGAATGGAGCTGTAATTCCTGCTAAAACTGCTGGTTCTGCAGAACATTCAATTAAAGTATCAAACTTTGGAACTAATTTAAAATCCTCTCTATTTCTAATATCCCCTTGTATAAATTTTACACCAGCTTCCTTTAATCTTGGAATATTAGCCTCAGAACCCCTTCTTTTTAAATTATCCATACAAATAATTTCATAATCAGGATATTTTTTCTTAAGTTTTATAGCTAGGTTAGAACCTACAAATCCAGCTCCACCTGTAATGAAAATAGTGAAGTTCATTTTTGAACAGCCTCACACATTTCCCTTAGAATACGATCAATATCATATTTATATCCCCATTCCGGAAAATGTTTTTTGAATTTAGATACGTCTGAAATATACCATATATGGTCCCCTTTTCTTGGTTGGTCGCTATATTCATAAATAGCTTTTTTACCCAAAAGCATTTCGATTTTTCTTATAGCTTCTTCCACAGAGATATTTGAATGCCTAGAGCCACCCATATTGTATACTTCCCCTTTTTTTGGATTTTTAAAAAAAGAATACATAGCATTAACAAAGTCATAAGAATGAATATTATCTCTCACTTGCTTACCTTTATATCCGAAGATAGTGTATTTTTTTCCTTCGTTAATACTTTTTACAAGATATGCTAAGAAACCATGAAGTTCTGCCCCTTGATGGGCAGGACCTGTTAAACATCCTCCTCTTAAAACACATGTATTCAAATCAAAATATTTTCCATATTCTTGAACTAAAATATCTGCAGCAACTTTTGAAGAACCGAAAATAGAATGTGTGCTCTGATCAATTGAAAGTGTTTCGTCAAAACCTTCTTTAGCAAATTTTACAGAAGGATTTAATTCAAATCTTGTCTCGTGTTCTACTAAATCAAATTTATTTGGTAGATCTCCATAAACTTTATTTGTAGAAGTAAATATAAATGTAGATTGTGGGTTGTGTTTTCTAAAACTTTCTAAAAGAACAAGTGTTCCATATGCATTAACTCCAAAATCCGTATAAGGTTCTTTAGCCGCCCAATCATGAGAAGGTTGTGCTGCAGTATGAATGATAAGGTCAAAAGAATTATTCTTCATTAATTCCTCAATTTCCCTTCTATTACGTATATCAATATTTAGGTGTTTATAATTAGGAATGGTTGATTTTAATTTTTCAGTAACTTTTTTAGTGCTTGCACCACTGCCAAAGAAATAACTTCTCATATCATTATCAATACCTGTTACTTCAAACCCTTTTTCAGAAAAGAACTTCACTGATTCAGAGCCGATTAATCCTGAAGAACCTGTTATTAATACTTGCATTTTTCTTTAAAATTAAAAAAATATACCCCTTTATATATTTTTATCAACTGATTTATACTATCTTGGGGAATACACTTCCACAAAGAATAAAAATGAAAAACGTCTTCTTTAAAAATGAAAAGAGAATTACAGGGAGACTTTAGAGATATTATCAGAAGAATCAAGAAAAAAGATTTTAGAGGATATGCAGGAATGGCTGTGAAAAATAGCATTTACCAACTTTCAACTAATTCTATAGCAAAAATTGGTTCTTTATTCTTCACAATAATAATAGCGAGATTGTTATTGCCTGAATTATTTGGATTATATAGTTTAGCCTTATCCACAATTTTAATTTTCGTTGCTTTTTCTGAGTTAGGTGTAGGGGATGCACTAGTAAGGTTTGTTTCTAAAGCACTCGGAAAAAATAGAGAGATAAAAGCTAAATCATATACGAGATATCTGGTAAGGATAAGGATATTTGCCATAATATTTTTTGGTCTGATCTTAATCCTCTCTGCAAGGTTTATCTCTGATACCTACTATCAAAAACCATTATTTTTAGCATTGATTGCTGGTTCTCTGTATGTCTTATTCGTAGGGGTGATGTCATTTATACAATCCATCTTACAAGCCACAAACTATTTTAAAGGGATTTTTTATAAAGAAATAATATTCCAGGTGGCGAGAATTATTATAATTCCTTTAATAGTTTTATTTTTATTGAAACAAGATGCTTCTCAGGAAATACACTTATTTTTTATTATTCTCGGTCTAGCCTTGGTGTATCTCATAACTTCTCTTTTCCTCTTGGTCTTTTCAAAGATTAAAATAAATTATTTAAAGAAAGAATCGAGAAAAATCTCCCGAAAAGAAAAAAATAAGCTAAACAAATTCATACTCGCAATTTCTGCAACAGCACTCTCTGGAATATTCTTCTCTTATATAGATATGATTATGTTAGGAGGATTTGTTTTTGCAGGATTTTTAGGTTATTACAAGGTCTCGCTTAGCCTAGTATCTGCTTTAGGCCCTTTAATCAGTTTTTCATTTGTCTTATTACCTATATTCAGCAGGATGACTGGAAAAAAACTAGAGAATGCCTTCAAAAAGTCTTTTAGAATTACTCTGTTAATATCGCTGGCCGCTCTCTTATTTATTTTGATTTTCTCTTCACCCCTTATAAGAATTATCTACGGAACAGAATACTTACCATCTATAAACATCCTGAGAATCCTTTCATTATTGCTAATAAGTTCCCCCTTAATCTCACTCTATACAATTTATTTTGTTGCAAAAGGAAAACCGTTGGTTGTTACCAAAATTCTAATAATATCCACCATAATAAATATTATTTTGAATTATATCATGATTAAATCACTAATTGGTTATGGAGATATTTTCGCAGTATTTGGTGTTGCTATCTCAACCATTGTTAGCAGGTACTTTTTCCTTGGAGGTTTAATTTTCTCTAAGAAATCTTTTTAATCTTCCTCTGTTCTCCTTTTAAATTAATGGGCAAAATAGTTCTCATCATTTTTTCCCTATGATTTCTATTTGTGGATAAGCCATCCGTTTAAATCTCGTTCCATTCAAGAAGTTATTTATTAAAGTAATAATAAATCTAAGTTTGTCTCTTTGGTATATTCGAGAAGAAATTATTTTTAACCCAGCTTCTTTAAAATGATTCTCTAAATGATGAAATGTAAAGAGTGAATAATGTTTGTCTTCTAACCCATGATCTTCAAAATGATATCCTCCATAATGAACCTTATATCTTGACTTTGAATTGTGATACCCCCACCACCCAGCATTATCTGTCTTTAGGATTAAGACACCGTCTTTCTTAAGAACTCTGGCCATTTCCTTAAGAACGAATCCAGGATTTTTTAGATGTTCAAAATTAAAAGAGGAATACACCTCACCAAAAATATCACTTTTATATGGAAGTTTTTCCTCATCTAAATTGCATTTAATTACTTCTTTCCTTGAAGGATAAACATCTACAAAGTCGGTTCCATATGTATCATTTCCACAACCAATATTAAGGATTCTTTTTTTCATCTTTAAAAATTTCTGATAATCTCTTAATTATTCTTTCGGCGGCCCTACCATCTCCAAAAGGATTTTCCCAATTTTTATCACCCCCAATAACCTCTTTAGCAGATTCTAAGATCTTATGAGAATCTGTTCCAGAAACTATGTTAACCCCTTGTTTTACTGTTTCGGGTCTTTCCGTCGATTCTCTCATTGTAACACAAGGAACTTTCAAAGTACATGCTTCTTCTTGAACCCCTCCAGAATCAGTCAGTATAAGTTTTGCATTTGATTCTAACTGTAAAAATTCCAGAAAGCCCATAGGCTCTACAAAATTTATATTTTCAGGAAAACTAATCCCAAATTCATTCATTCTTTTTCTCGTTCTTGGATGTATCGGGTATATCATAGGAATTCCAAAATATCCTTGAACCAAAGAGAGGCCTTCAACAATTTCTTTTAGGGTTTTAGGATCATCAACATTCTCTGCTCTATGGGCTGTGACTAAGATAAAATTTTTCTCTTCTAGGTTAAAATCTTTTAAGACATTTACTTTTTTATTGGCGATTTCTAAATTTTGGTGTATTGCATCAACAATGGTGTTCCCTGAATGAAAAATTTTATACCCAGGAAGACCCTCCTCATGCAAATTCTTTAAAGCATCTTTTGTAGGGGCAAACAAATAATCTGAAATATGATCTGTCGTTATCCTATTAATTTCCTCTAACATTCTTAGATCATGACTTCTAAGGCCGGATTCGTGATGTGCCAATTTAACTCCTATTTTATTAGCTGCCAATGCTCCTGCCAGAACAGTGTTAGTATCCCCTTCCACAATCACAATATCTACCCTTTCTTTAATTAAGATATCACATATTTCTTTTATCATCCTTCCTATTTGCTTTCTGTAAGGATGTATACCTACACCAAGGTTATATTTCGGGGGAGGAAGTTCCATTTCTTCAAAAAACACCTTGTCCATATTTTCAGAGTAATGTTGGCCTGAATGAAGAATGAAATAATCCACCCCCCTTTTTTGGCATTCTCTAATCACAGGACCCATCTTTATGATTTCTGGCCTTGTTCCTAAAATTATTGCAAGTTTCATTTTCTTTTTATCCTCTTCTTAAAGATATCTATATATTTTTTTACGATAACATTCCACGAGTAATTTTTTTTAACAAAATCTCTTATCTCTTTATTTTTAACCCCCTCCTTTTCTATTTGACTATTCAAAGACATAATCTGCTTGATGATGTTTTTTGTGGAATGTGTCTCTTCGACAATCCGGCCAAAATTTTTGTTCTTTATCAGTTCTGGTCCTTCCCCAACATTAGAGGCAATTATGGGTTTACCACACGCCATTGCTTCTATCCAGACCACTCCAAAACCCTCTGCATTAGAAGGAAGAACAAAAAATTTGCAATTCTGATATAATTTAATAAGTTCTTTTCCATCTTTATGTCCCAAAAAATCTATGAAAGGGTATCTCTTTTCCAATTTTTCCCCAAAAGGACCTTCTCCAACAACCTTTAATGGAATTTTTACTCCTTTTTTTCTTATATGGTCAAAAGCTTGACAAACACGAACAATATTTTTCCTTGAATCTAGACTTCCTACGAATAGAGCATATTTTCCTATTTTTTTAGATACTTTAAAATCATCTGCATCTACTCCATTAGGAATGAAAACAAACTTAAATTTTTTTAAATAATCTGTTGAAGATCTTTTTTGTACACAAATTATTGGCTTTTCCGCCCGAGAAAGAACAAATTTTTCCATGAATTCTATTATTTTATTAGGGTTATCATAATCTGCATAAAAACCGTGAGAAGTCATTACATAAGGACTTTTGAATTTTTTTATTAGGAAGACGAGTGTTGGCGACCAATCATGAGAATTATAAATCTCTGCAGGAGTATTCCTGATGAGTTTTACCATCTTGAAAAATGAGCTGATTGTTCTAAAACCAGAAATATTAATTGTTGTTATCCTTTTTATTAATATCCCCTCAATTTTTTCTTCACTTAATTCTTTTTTATTTTCTTTTCTAGATAAAATAATTATTTCATGACCCTGTCTTTTAAATTCCTTGGCCAGTTCCATAACTACTCTTTCTACCCCCCCCAACTTTCCTTTTATTAATCTTTTACATATCAGAACTATTTTCATTTTGTTTTTATCCTCTCCAAAAATAAATATTTTACACTCCTTCCTTTATGAATTGCCATTAGACATTTTAAAGGTTTTTGGTTCTTTATTACATATGTGAATTTATTTAATAATGAGGTAAATTTTAATGAAGAATAGAAAGGATACAATCTTATGGGTAGGTCTTCTAGGAAATATTTAACCATGAACCCCTCTTTTTCAAAATAGCTCATGAGTTCAAAAACTTTCTTTTTTCCAAGAAGAGCCGTATGAAACTCCATAGCAATTTTATCTATATTCTTAGGAATTTTTTTATAAAGTATCTCATACTCATAACCTTCTACATCTATCCTCAGAACATTGGATTTGTATTTTTTTATAAAATAGCTTAATGGTTCGCTTTTAACTTCTACCACGCCGGCTCCTTTTTCTTTAACAACTCTTGATAGGTTCACCTTATCATCTTTTTTCAATCTTAACTTGCCTTTTTTTCCAACAGCCATATTTATTATTCTTGATTTCTCCAATAAACCATTTTCTCTTAGATTTTTTTTAAGAATGGGAATGCACTCTTTAATAGGCTCTACAGCCACGATTTCTTTGGCATTATGGGAAAGTAAAGAGAAAAGTCCAACATTTGCACCAAGGTCTAAAACCCTATCTTTTTTTTCAATAAAATCGTGAGAATATTTTAAGTTAAGAGGTTCTCTAAATCCAAAACTGTTTAACTGGGTTGAAAGTCCCATATCATCTTCTAATATGTGGAATTTGAAAATTTTCTTTATACCTAGTTTCCTTAAATTTAGAATGAGGGGATTATATTTTTTTAAAGAGAGTTTGGTTCTGAGATTATAAGGAATCCAGCTTATTTTTTCTATAGTTTCTCCCATTTTATCTTAAATTTTTTAATATGTTTTTAGTTACACCCCTTTCCCCATAGGGATTCTTAAATTTTTTTACATTTATCTCGTTGTTTTCTATCTTTTTTATGATATTTTTAGCATAATTAATATTTAATCCTGTTAAAAAATTGATTCCTGTCGATAATCCCTCTTGTCTTTCTGTTTTCCTTCTAATCAAAATACACGGCTTATTAAAGATAAGGCTCTCTTCCTGGATACTTCCACCATCTGTAATTAGGTATTTGCAATTGGCAAGAAGAAATATGAATTCAAAATAATTAGTCAGAGGGGTTATTTTTATGTTTTTCAACTTTTTCAACTTTTTCAACAAACCGTATTTTTTTAAGTGATACTCTGTGTTATCGTGGAGTGGCCATATAGCCCTAATTTTTATATTTTCCAAAATTTTTATAGAGTCCCCTAATCTTTTTTTATTTTTCAGATTTTCGTGTCTATGTAAGTTTATGAGGGCGTATTCATAGGGTAGTTTTTTATATATTTTTTTTGCCTTGTCGTGTGTTATGGCTGCCGAATCTACTATCGTATTCCCTAATTTTTTTATCTCTTTTGAGGCCAATCTACTATCCTTTCTTAGGTTATCCTCTGTCAGGTCAGAAACAGCCAGGAGAATATCTGAAAATCCATCACTTATCCTCCTAGAAATTTCCTCAGGAAATGGTTCAAACATAGAGCCACTCCTTAATCCAGCTTCTAAATGAACGTTTTTCCATGTTTTTTTTCTATTTAGAAGTTTACCAGATGCCATGGATGCCGCGGCAGTACTCATTGTATCTCCATGATAGATTACATAATTTGGTTTCAACTTTTTCAGTAATTTCCTTATTTTCAGAATCATCTGGATGAACCAAAGGGAGGAAGTTTTGTTTACCCTAGACCAGAACTTTGTACTAATCTCAGGTTCTTTACTTAGAATAAAGTCTGGTTTTTTAATCCCGAACTCTTCACACGCCTTCCCAAGAGGATGCTGACCTGTATGGATGAACCAATATTCTTTTTTTTGCTTAGATAATTCTAACATTAGAGGCATACACTTGATAAGTTCGGCTTTTGTTCCGATAACAATAGCAATCGTGGATTTTTTCTTAGATTTGACTCTGTCTTTTTTCATTATTTTTTAGAAGCAAAACAATTTAAAAACATTATGAATGTCTGTTTTATAATCTATCTTGTAAATTCTAACCCATCAAACTCAGCATAATCCCCGCTTGCCCTAATAAATTCTTCGCGCGCGATTATATTTGAAGGATAATCTACTTCCCATATTTTTATAGGCCCTCTAAATCCTTGGAAATATGCAATATCCTCCACATCCACACCCTGGGCCCTTAAACTTGCAATGACAGGGTCTGATTCAGAATGCGCTAACTTTACAGTTTCATATCTTTCAAAAGCATCATTCATTAAATATAGTTGAGCAAATAGACTATCCATTGTTTTCGGAGATAAGTAAATTGCACTCCCAAATTCTTCCATCTGTACTCCTCCTTGGGCCTGGGTTATCATAGGGGTTATCCTAATTGTTGCTTCTATACCACTACCAAAATCAAAAATTTGTCCTCTGTAATATATATATCTTAAAGGAATTTCGTACTGTTGGCCATTATAAATAAATACCCCTCTTGGCTGATTAAAACGCCCCTTATCTTCTTTTGATAAAATCTCTAAAATTACCCCTCCAATACTGGCCCTCTCTGCAGGCAAGAAGATTTGTTTTTCACCATCATTATAGATTATATCTTGATCCACAAAAGTACCCCCCCTATATAATATCAGTGTTAAATTAGATGTTTCCTGCTTCTGTCTAGGGTCAGAGACCATGACAGGGATTTGCGAATACCTATCTTTTCCTTCTGGTCCGCTTCCTATTTTACTGTAAGCAGGATATTTCCCTAAATCTGTAGGATCAATCAATAAATAAGAAACATTTTGGACCTTCATAAAGCTTAAAGCTGTTTCGGGATCAGGTGTTGTTAAAACATATCTACCTATTAGATGATCCCAAAATCCATTTCCGTGGGCCCCGTCTGTTACTGTTGGCCTTTCTCCTAAATATTGAACCCAGAACCCATAGTCCCACCAATGAACAAAAATATCTCTTTCTCCTGTGTTTTCCCGCACCCACTCCATTGCCTTTTGCCATTGTGTGCCAACAGAAGGGCCTGTATGCTCTGCTTGAGAATTTGTAATTTTGAAAAAAGCATTCAATGAAAACAAGATTCCTATAAATGCCACTATAAATAAAATCCATAAAACTATTTTCAAAAGATCATCCTTGCTTTTTTTTGCATAATCGAATAGATTAACTAAAGCATAACCAACCATAAAACATGCTAAAGGGGTAATTACAAAGAAGAGTCTTATAGCTCCCCTGCCAGCAATTAACATAGGGAGTAACCAGGCAAAGACTAATGTCAATTCATTCCTTATTTTGATGTCATCGTTGAAATAAAGCCAGGCAAAATAGATAAAGAACAAACCTAAACCTCCAAAATAGAAGAGCTTACTCAAAAAATTAGTCCCATTTAATAAAGAACTTGGAGAAATTCTACTAAATAAAATACTTGAAATTAAAATTATCCAAAAGAATGAGAATAAGAATTTATTTTTATTTTTACCAATACCTTTTGCCATGTTGATTCCAACAAATATTGCTCCCAAATAAAATAACCAGAAGAAAACCTTACCTACCTGGGCAATCCAATTTATTAGATAAGGTGCGGCATTTTCCGCAACAGTTAGGCCTGTTCTCCCTATCCCAAAAGGATGTAATAATCTATTAATAATCTCTGGAATAAATGATAAGATGTTGACCCCATAGAAAGCAAGGAAAATAACACCAACAACAAGACTCCCGAATATACTAAATAAGACCCTAAACTTTTTCACCTTTTCTCTTCTATTAAAGATTTTGTGATGTCTTAGTCTTATCATAAAATAATCTATTATTATGAACAAAAAAACAAATCCGTTAATCAAACTACTACTAGAAAGAAAAATTTTACCAATAATAGAAGAAAAACTAATTCCAAAAAACAGTCCAAAAAGCATAGTTGATATAACCCAAACAACATAAAAACTCAACATGCCGAGAAGATATTTACTATCTAAATTTTCTAAGTTTTTTGTTCTTATCAACCAAAACAAACCAAAACTTAAGGGAATAATCATAAATATGAAGGTTGAGATCCCCCCCCAAGAGAGCAAAGTGAATATAGAGAAGAATCCAACTAAAAGACCCCAAAAAATCGATTTAACAAAATAATTATTTCTTTTTCCAATTCTAAAGAATTTTAATGCTAGACTATAAAAGAGGAGATTCAGGAAAAAAGCAAACATACCTATTGCTTCATGGTCTGCAAAACCCGCCAAGGTCCTGTGGAGATAAGGTGGGATAAACGCAAGAAACGCACTACTTACCAACGCAGTGCTCTTGGATCCTGTTAGACTCCATATTAAAAGAAAAAATACAATAAATCCTAAAATAAAAAAGATTACAGGAGAAATAACATCCACATATCGTATAGTAATATCTGGATTAAAGAGACTAGCTGTTTTATGAAAGAAAACAATTGTTTGCGGTAAAATTTCAGGAGTAAATCCAAGTTTTAAAGGAACATATCTCATAACATCCACTTCAGGCAAACCTCCTTGCTCAACAATAGTCTCGGCTATTCTCAGGAAATAAAAAGGATCGAGTGCCAGAGGTATGTATTCCCCTGTAGTAGAATCTTTGAGTAGGGGAATATTCTGCATCCTCATCAAGGAACTTCCAATTAAAAGAGCCAGAAATAAGACAATCACGATGATATTAAGGACTTTCTTCTGTTTCAAGAAATCAAAACCCTTGCTAAAACCACTTTTTATCCCTGCAGTATTTATTGTAACAACACCCTCACCCATTAAGGGAAAAGCAACCCTTTATTTAAAAGACTTTGGAATTAAAGCAAAAATAGGAAAGCTAAGAGAATTATGAATATCTGAAAGGCATGGATAGAATAAACAACATCCTTTTCATAGACTTTTTTGCTTGGTTTTATTTTTTTCAAGAGATATATTGATAAGTGTTCGAGTCCGTATATTTTTTTGTAAGGTATTTCCAGACTTCCATTTTTATTCGGTTTGCCGAAAGAATGTTTTTCGAAACCCCCCCTAAGTTTTAAGAAAAATTCTAAAATATAAGGAATAAAGACAAAGACAGCAATTTTTTCAAAATTTCCTAGGATGGCCATCCCCGCAATCAGAGCCCCTATAGCCCATGTTATAGAATCCCCTGGAAATACTTTTGCAGGATATTTGTTATAAAACAAGAAACCAATCAATGCCGCAACCATTATCAAACCAACCATAGATAACCATGGAGAGCCGGTGGTATATGCAACAAAGGAAAGAAAGCTCAATATGATTATTCCCTGACCAGCTTCTAGCCCGTTGAATCCTGCCAAGAAATTATATGTGGTTGTTGCCCCTGCAATTCCTAGAGGGATTAAAAGAAGAGGGTAAAGTATTCCAAGATTTATAACACCTAAAAAAGGAATACTCATAGAAGAATCTCCCGCATTGATAACAACTAAAGGAATAGACGCCATGAAAGCGAGCAAAATTCTTGTTCTTCTAGAAAGACCTTTGTTTTGCCATCCTAGCAAGTCATCTATGATCCCTATGAATGATAAAATCAAAATAACGGTTAACAACGCAAAAATCTCGAGAGTTATGCTATTAAGATCTTTAATCACGAAAGTCCTTATGGCAATATAATACAAAACACCAATGATAAAAGACATTACGACAACAACACCCCCTGAGCCCGCAACATTTTTTGGTCTTTTAATTTTATTCATATCTTCCCAGACAAGTCCTGCTCTTTTGGTTTTTGCAATCCAAAAAGGCATTGTTATATATGTTAAAATAAAACTAATCACAAAAGAGAGGATTAATAGAACATTCACCATAGGTTATACATAGAATTTTTTATTTTTAAACTTTATAGAACTGAACTCCATCAGAAAAAGATAGGTGTAAACCAAACCTCTATCACTGCGGCGAATATAAGGATGAGTATCGCTATAAAGAGCAGGATAACCACATTTTCTACAACATGCAAAAATCTCTTGCTCTTGACACCATTTCTAATAACCCCTACCCCAAAGATACCCCCTGCTAGGGCTGTTATGAAATAAGCAGCAATCTCCGGAAAACCATGAATCATATATCTGGCTATTCCCAAAGGAATCTCGCTAACCTTGTATTGTGTAAATACACCTATGGCGGCAGCAATAACACTCGCGTTCCATGCAAGAACAAATATTGCCCCTGCCCCGAAAATCAGAGACAGTATGAGGGTAAAAATCATGACATAGATATTATTCTCTATGATTGATAGAAATCTGAGCTGTTTTGTTACAGCACCTGTCGATTCTCCTATCTGACTTAAATAATAATTAGAAACGCAATTCTCAAGGTTTCCAGGACTGTTTATCCTGCAATAAGTTTCTATCTGGGCATTAAATAAATTAGGATCTTGGAGGACAATGTACCAGAATGAAAAAGCGATTATTAATCCCAAAAAGAGCCACATAAAACTAAAAACAGCATCCTTGTGAATCTTCCAGACGCTGAGGAATCCAAAGACCTGTTCATCTTCCTCCTCTTCCTGTTTTATTATAAAATACATGAAAGGCAAGGCAAACATGACAGAAAACAAAACCACTATCATTCCCGAATACTGCGATAAGACCACATCACCACCAAAAAACCAACGAACCAACAAAAGAGAGAGTGAACCATAAATGATTCCAACAAAAAGCATTTTCCAGGGCCCTTTTTCAAGTCGTTGAGGATTAATAATACTCTCTAACATATATTGAATAAAAAAAGAGAATTTTTAAATGTTAGTAAATAACACATTATTAACAATAAATCCCAATTAACTAAAAACTTTATCTCTCTAATTAAGATATTAGAATAGTTTTTTATATTAACATTTCTTATCCTCATTATGCAAAAAAAGATTTCGGAAAGAGAGAAAAGAAAGAGGTTTAATCAAATTATCAAGGATATAAAAGAAGTTAAGATACAGGGTGCAAGAAACATAGCAAAAAAAGCCCTCTATGCTTATTCTTTAATTCCAAAAAAAAGATCAAAGAAGAAACTTTTATCTCTGAGACCGACAGAACCTTTACTACGAAACGTACTCGATAGGATAGAAAAACAATCCTATAATGAAATCATGAAGCACTTCAAGGAGTCTCAAGAGAAAATAAACAAGTTTACTCTGAAATTGATAAAAAATAATGATATTATATTTACACACTGCCATTCTTCGACCGTGAATGAAGCCCTGGCTTATGCAAAGAAAAAAGGAAAAAAGTTTGAAGTCTATGCAACAGAGACAAGACCTTTGTTTCAAGGCAGAAGAACTGTTCGTGATTTAAGGAAAGCAAGAATAAAAGTTACCCTTTTCGTCGATTCTGCAGCCATGGTTGCTCTGACAAAGAAACAAGGCACGAAGAAAGTAGATAAGTTCTTTTTAGGGGCAGATGCTTTGCTGCAGAAAGGCATAATAAATAAAATAGGGAGTGGAATGTTAGCACATATAGCTAGAGAAAACAAGATACCACTCTATATCTTTGCATCTTCCTGGAAATTCTCTTCAGAGAAAGTGAAGATGGAGCAGAGGACATTCAGAGAAATCTGGAAAAAATCCCCTTCAGGAGCTAATATAAAAAATCCTGCTTTTGAACTTGTTCCAAGAAAAGATATCAAAGGAATAGTCTCAGAGTTTGGAATTCTGAGTTATAATGAATTTTTGAAGAAAACTAAGAAATAAAATTATTTATTCTGAGTACCCATTATCACTTCTCTTATTTCCATATTCATATTTTCAAGATTTTTTTCTAAGTCCTTCTTGATTTCCCCCAACTTTTTTGTTTGTTCTTCAATTATCTTCTTGGTTTCAGGAATGCTTTTCTTCACAAAATTCTTTCCCCCAATATCAACTGTTAATTCTTCAGAAAGTAGTTTGGTCTTGGCAAATATGCCCCTACCAACAGGAGAAAGAATCTCTTTTCCTTTTCCACCCTTGAGCTCGTCTAATCCAAAATTCAGGGAATTTAATTCAACAATCCCTTGCTCAACCGCCTGTAACTGTTGCTGGAGCTGTTGAATCTGTTGTTCAAACATGCCTAGTTTAAGCATTAACTCCTGTTCTCTATCTTTTTCCATAAATTATAATCTTCTAAGCCACTTTTAAAACTTTCCTTAGAATTGAACTGAAAAATATGGAGCCTATCAAATAGAACCAGAACCAGTTTAAGAAACCAAAGAATCGAGGATCTCCTATTGCGGCGAAGAAATCCATGAACCATCTAAAGAAGAGGATGAGTGGTATCGCTGTGTACATCATAGGCCTCATGCTCAGCTTCATCATCTTTGGCATGAATGCAAATTGTTTCTTCTGAAGCTCCATCATTTTTTCAGGATGGTCTCTGAATTTTTTCATCTCTTCTTGAAGTGCTTTCTGTTCCTTTTTCATCTCTCTGAGAGTTTCCTGGTCTGTTGCGTATTTTTGTATCAGAGTCATAAACAAAGCGATTATCAAGACGATAATAATCATACCCCACGTAAGATTCCAATTGAGAAGCACACCTGCTGTAGGATTCAGAACTGCATGAGCACCATCTCTCATGAAAGAAAGACTATCCCAGAAAAAAGCAATGAGTAGAGAAATAATCATTACGATAAAAATTCCTTTAAAACTTCCTTGTTTTCCTTCGGTATCCATCTTGAGAAAAAGGAAAATTAGTTTTTAAAGATTGGGTTTAACAGAGACCATACAAATCTTTAAAAATAGAAGACTTATAGAAAAGTCATGGAAAAAATTCCGCCCGGAGGTCTACTCCCAACAGAAACTTTTTGTGAAGTAGGTCCCTTACGTGTGACTTCAGATGAAAGTGGATCTTTGTTAGAACAAGATTATAAGGATGTTCTTTGTAGAGTAATAAAATATCTTGATAGGCATGCTGAACTTGTTTACTCACATACATTTAGACCAGAAGGAAATTCATCTCCAGGAACAAGAATCGACGTATATCAAAGCAATGGTTCTACAATAGTATTAAGGGCTGAAAAGAATGAAATTTCTAAAGGTGGGGGATTATCAGTTATCTTGGCCCCATATAATGATATAAGCTTAGATTTAGCACGCGGAATAAAAAGAAGACACAGGAAATTGACGTTAGATGATAAAACTAAATAAAACTTATTCTTTTAAGTCTTGATGAATTTTCTCATTGCAGGAGACATATCCATCTGATGCTGTTGTGCAATATTCTGGTAGAATTGGAACATAATCATTATTACCAGAAGTATAGCTGTTCCAGATACAAGAGCTCCGAGCAGGTCTGTGATTGCAGCCAATAGACCAATGGCCATACCACCCATGATTGTCAAAGGCATGATGTATCTATCAAGAATGCTCTCAAGAATTCTCTCGTCTTGTCTAAAACCAGCGACTTGTAGGCCTGAAGCTGCAATCTTGTGTGCCTGAGCTTTTGCATCCATTCCAGAAGTTTTTACCCAGAACACAGAGAACAGGGTAGAGAAAAACATGAAGAACAAAACATGTGTCAGACCTTGAAGTAAGAACCTCGGTAAGAAACCCCCCCTGATGAACAAATCCAGAATATTTGTCGAACCCATCCAGAATGCCAATCCAGAGATTGGCTGACCCTCGATAAAGCTACCCAAGAAAGTGAAATAAGATGCGAATTTGGCAGTTCCTGCACACACCCCGCCTGTCAGACAAGGGGCTGCGGCATTTTCCATAATACCCCCAAAGAGTTGAACATTAGCCATTAAAGCCGCAGTTAGAATAACAGGAATAACAGAAGCGTAGAAGAAAGATAAAGGCCACTTTACCCCATATCCTCTTATCCTACCAAACGAAAGAGGAATCTCTACCTTTAGTGATTGTGCCCAGACAACCATTAAG
>CAZMIN010000002.1:17929-35026 GCA_964566405.1 Candidatus Woesearchaeota archaeon
GGCCGCACCTGCTGACAAAAATTCTGTAGGGAATTTATTCATTATAGATTGTATTAAAACAAAGACCTTTCCGGAACAAGCCGTCGTTTTAAAATCTAGAAGACAGTTCCTTCCTTGTTCATTTATGAACTGGAAGGCACTCGTGATTAGCCTCCAGCTTACTCCTGCACCAATGAAGAGGCTGACTCCTGATCCAAAGCCCCATTTATCAGAAACCTCAGCCATATAAAATATGGCAAGACCTCCAAGTATCAATTGAAATATAACGAGACCTGTAAATCCGGGTATTGCCTGAAGACCCTGCATAAGAACATAGACCAATGCTTCGAAAATTATGAAGAAGAAGACCAGAAGCTTCTGGAGTCCTTGGAAAAACTTTTTCCCTTCAGTGGTTGTAGTATCTATATTGAGTATCCCCGAACCAGTCAATAACTGCAAAATAATAGAAGCCATAACAATCGGACCGATACCCAGAGAGATAATGCTTCCAAAATCTGTCCCAAGGATTATAGCCAAGAACTCAAACCTTTCAAGAGCATTAACAGAAAGCCCAAAAAGCGGAATATTTGCAAGAATAAAAAAAGTAACCAATATTATAAGAGTCCATTTTAATTTTACATTAAAACCCACTTTTTTCTCGTCTGGTTTTCGAACTTCTGGAATAAAATCAAATATTTTTCTAAGATCAGCCATTTTTTATGAGCATTATTTTTTAACAGGTAAAATAATTTCACCACCAGCACTTTTTACTTTTTCTATTGCTGATTTTGAAGCTTCTTTTGCTTTTATAATTAACTTATTCTTTACCCTACCAACCCCAAGAATTTTATATTCGCTGAGATTGATTTCAAATCCCTTGTCCGTCTTTTTTGTGATATATTTTTCTATATTCAGATTAATTGTGCCTAAATTTATTCTTTTTCTTTTATCTCTCTTAGTTCCTCTGCTTGTTACTCCTTGTTTTCCAAAATATTTATGACCATAGAGTTTTGTTATGAGGGTTTTCTTGTGGTCTGCCCTTTTTCCACTTCCAGACATACCTATTCCACCCCTATGTCCTGATTTTTTGTGTTTTTTCCTCTCTCCATATCCATGAGTTCCTCTACTATGTCCGTGCATTCTGCTTGATTTTTTTCTCTTCTTTGTTTTCATTTACAACATCCTCCCGACGAGATCATTTATTTTATCTCCATTATAACCAAGAACACCTTTCGGAAAATGCAATTTGCTCTTTATCCCTTTTCTTGGGGGATGCAATCTAAAGAACGGTTTCAGGTTTAGGTCTTCGTATTTCTTTCCTTTTTCTAATCCCTCAACCATTTTTTTAGCATCAATTTTTTTATTTAAACCAATAATTTGTCCTCTTTTTTCAATCAGTTTTTCGAATGTCTCATTATTTATTTCTCCAAAAGCAACAAAATCTCTCAGTTTCTTTATCATGCCTTCTTGCTCTTTTGTAGGATTTATAACTATACAAGAATATTTTTTCCTTAATCTCAGTCGGTTTAATCCGTTGACTATTTCTTCCCTCAATCCTACCCTTCCATGAATTCTTATTACACAAATCATTTTTTATCAACTCCTGGGTTTGTCTTCTTTAACGCATTGAAGCCTGCTTTAATCAGATTGAATGTGGTTCTTTTTCTTCCAAATGTCCTGCTGTACACATCCTTGATTCCCGCAAACTTCAAAACCTTTTTTAATTCCCTTGCAACCACGAGTCCTGTTCCTTGTGGTGCAGGAATAAGCGTTACCCTCACACTTCCTGATTTTCCGGTAATCTTGAAGGGAATCGTGTGCAATTCAGAACACGCACAGTCGAATGCGGCACAGGTTCTTTTTATTTTGATTACATTTAATTTAGCCTTTCTTATAGCCTTGTCTCTCGCCGGAAGAGTTTCCTTGGC
This sequence comes from Candidatus Woesearchaeota archaeon, assembly GCA_964566405.1. GTDB lineage: Archaea > Nanobdellota > Nanobdellia > Pacearchaeales > GW2011-AR1 > ASMP01. The sequence goes on from CAZMIN010000002.1 coordinate 19,837, forward strand.
TTTTCCAGAACCTATACCAACATGCCCATTTTCATCACCTACGACCGCAAGCGCAGAGAATGTTGGAACGTTTCCTTCCTGTGTCTTTTTCTGAGTCTGTCTCCAAGCTCTTCTTTTTCCCCCACCGAATTTTCCTTTTGCCTGTCCTATCGTAATCAGATCAAATTTTAAATCCAAAAGAGTATCCACAAGTTCATCTTCCAGAATCTTCCTTTTATCATCTAGAATCTGATCTATATTAGTTATTTTATTATCTTTTACCTCTCTCCCTAATTTTGTCTTTGGTTCCCAGGCAGAAATTAATTCAGCCCTAATTTCTTTTGGATCTCTCCTCTGTCTTCCCCACCTTTTCCGAGGAACTTCCTTCTTTTCTTCTGCCTTAGGTTCTTCTTGTTTTGGCTCTTCTTTTTTTTCAATTAACTTTTCTGTAACTTCTTCTGTTTTCTCTGCTTCCTTTTCAGCAGCATCTTCTGAAATTGTGCCATGAGCTTCTACAGTTTTCTTTGTGTCTTCAAAGTCTTGTTTTTTTTCTTCTTCAGTCATTTTTCTATTTTCGATTTAATTTCTTCGAATATTTTTGAAAAATCTTTTTTTAGATTTTTTCCTTTTATCCTATCTTCACTAGGAAAAGCTTCTTCCTTACATTTTATTTTAACTCCCGCATCCAAAACACCTTTTATAAAAGCAAAAGCATTATTCTTGTTCAGACTTCTCATCATTCCAAAATCAATAATAGGAGTTTTTAAATCCTCTTTGATTATTTTTTTACCAATAGATAAACCAAGGAGATATGCAGCAGGAGTAGATTTCAGGCTTCCTAGGAATTCTTTTGGCCACCCATATTTCACCAGATTCTTTGAACTTATACCTGTGATTATGAGGTCTCTTGCTTCAGAGCTTTCGACATACTGGGCAGTCAAATATCTATTGCTCTTCCTGAAAACGAGTCTAGGGGTTCCACCCTTAAGCAGTTTTATTCTCTTGGAATAATCAGTTTTACTCTCTCTCCTTCTTCTCTTTTGCACTTTCATTTTTTCAAACCCCCAATCTGTTCTTTCAAATGAGCCTTACTCCTAAAGATTTTGTTTCTTATTTTTTTCCTAAATTCTTTCTCATCTTCTCTAGATATTTTCCCTAATCTCTTTAATTCAAAAAGATAATTTCTCAGTTTTCTAGTCATAATTACATAATCTTTCTTTCTCGTCTTAACTTTTTTCCTTATGTTTCCAACACTTTTTTTCTTTTTCTTCCCTACTTTCCTTTTTCCTTTAATTTCTTTTACAATTATTGCTCCCTCTCTTTTTAAATCCCGAATATCTTGTTTAGTGATTGCATCTTTTATTTCATCTAGACGAGACTCTAAAAAGACGATTCTACCTTTCCCTACCTTGAGAGTTCTCTTTGCCAGTTCTTTTTTCTTATTTAGTTTCATTTTTCTTATCTATAGGAGGTAAGGAACCTTGGTTCTTCTTCTCTTCTACCTTCCCTTTCTTGACTTTTATATTCTTCTTTAAGAATTTTTCAGTATTTGTATTTTGGAATTTTATTTTCCTCTCTTTAGCTTTCTTTAATAGTTCTATTTTTTTCTTTTTTCCGATATTTCCCATAACAACTACATAGCCTTTTTTAACAGAATCAAGATCCTTCAGATTTCTTATTACCAAAATTTTCTTTCTCGAATCTTTGTCTTTTTTATATCCTATGCTGACTACAGAAGGATATCCTCTTCTTTTCCACCTCATTTTATTGTGCCTTCCCGTAGGTTTTTTCCATTTTTGTTTATTCTTTCTACCCCTTCCTAATTTAGAGTATCTGCTCCATGTTCTTCTTAAAAAACCCATTATATTTCCTTCCCTGCTTTATTTATAATGAAAATTCCGTCTTGGAAGACTCTCTTATCTCTTCCCCTAATTTTTGTCGCTATTTCGAAATTCGCAGCAACCTGACCTGCAGATTCTTTGTCTACAGAAGTCACTGTTATTGTGTCTTTGTCTAATTTTACATCAACACCTTCCAATATCTTTGATTTTCTGGGAATTTTTTCCCCTAGGAAATTCTTTATGGTTGCTTCTTTTTCTTTTATCTCTACAGTTATAGGGAAGTGACTAAAACCTATTTTTAGTTGATATTTAAATTTTTCCTGAACACCCTTTATCATACCTTTAATGTGGGCTGTTATTGTGTTTATCATTTTCTTCTCTCTCTTAGTTGCTTTTTTACTTCCAATGATTATTTCATTATCTTTTTTCTCGAAGTTTAAGGTGTTTGTCTCGAATGACCTTTCATTCTCCCCTTCAGAACCCTTAACCTTCAAGACATTTCCTTCTAAAGTTGCTTCCACACCTTCAGGAACTTCTATTTTTTGAAATATTTCTTTTTTCATTTTAATAAAAATAAGCGATTAAGCCCCCTCCTATTCCTTCTTCTAAGGCCTCTTCGTGGGTCTTCAGGCCTTTATTCGTAGAGATTATAACAACCCCAAGATTTCTCGCAGGAAGATATCTTCTTCTATATTTTTCAATCTGATCTTTATTCACGGTGAATCTTGGTTTTATAGCCTTGCATGTGAAGAGGTCTCCAATGGTAATCTCCATAGATTTCTTTTTACTGTTTATCTTATATTTCTTAACAGCCCCGTGCTGTTTCATTATTTTCAAAACTTCAATTAAAACTTTTGAAATTCTCTTTACCTCTATGCTATCTTTTCCAGCATTCTTCGCGTTTTTTATCATGTTTAATGCATCAGCAACAATATCTTGTGACATTTTTATCTCCTTAGCTATACTTCTTGAAACCGATTTCTTCAGCGACTTCTCTAAAGCATTGTCTGCATAAATTTATTCCGTATGATTTGATATGAGCTCCAAACCTTCCACATCTCCCGCATTTCTTCACGGCGATTCCTATCTTTCTCTCTTTAGGTTTATTATGTTTCAAGAATTTTTCTTTTATTCTTGGTTTATTTTCCAATTGCTTCAATATTTTTTTCCAATCACTTGCAGTCATTTTAAATAAAATTTGTTTTAAAATTTTCCTCCATAAATTTGATTATTTCTTCTCTAGTTATTTTTTGTCTCCCAGGAATCTTACCCCTCTTTATCTTCTTTAACTTAACTCTTCTTCCCGTCCTCTTGAATACTACTGTGACATCAAACCCTTTAATTCCGATTGCCCGGTCGTATTCAACACCTGGAATCTCGATATATTCCTTTAGACCAAAAGAAAAATTGTTTTCGCTCATCTGTTTTTTCCTCAAAATATTATCTATCGCAGACAGCATTTTTTTCAATACTTCTTCTGGATTTTTTCTTATCGTGACTACACTACCAACTTCTAATTTAGGTCTTACACCCAGAGAAGGAATTCTCTTGTTAGACCTCGTCTTTGCAGGAGTTCTCCCTGTGAGCATCTTCAGAAGTTTAAATCCTTTTTCTAATTCTTCCCCTATTCCACCTACGCTTAGAACAACTTTCTCTATTTTTATTTTTTTCATTAAATTCATTTTATTCTATTACCATAAATTGGCTAATTAGGGTATTAACAATTTTTTTATCGATGTCTAATTTAGCCATTTTTTCCTCCTTGTTTATTTTTTTTATTGTCCCTATTCCACCCATGTGTTTTCCGGCAAAAACAATTACCTTTGCTTTTTCTTTCAACCCAAGACAACTTTCTATTTTCTTTTCCTTCAGATTTATTTTCGCAGAATCGTTTACGTTGCATTTAATATTTGATATGAAATTTCTTCCGTCGCTTAGATTTAGCTGGATTTTTTTACCTTTCAGAATTTTCTTATCCACTATTTTCGATATCTTCTGATTTGCCTCGCTTTCTTTTATCTCTTTAACCCCGAATTTACCTTTGTCAGACAAACTTAACCTATAATGTTTTTTCATAGGAAGAATAGATATGGTGTCCAGTAAAAGGACATTGTTTCTTTCGTCACGCGCTATTTTGTTATTAACAAGAATTTGTTTTTCATGAAGAGCCCTCTTGGCTTCTTTTCTGTTCTGGACCACTCCTAAAACATCCCTAAGAATAATCAGAAGCGGAAGCCCTTTTCCAATACTAAATCTTGGTCTGACTATGTATTTTGTTCCTTTCCTGTATATAGGCCAGTTTTTCGGGCTTTTTTGTCTCTTTAAGTGCATTTTATTCTTTCTTCAGAACCTCCTTAGGTGTTTTAATATCTTCTTTTTTTTCTTTTAGACCCTTGTTTCTTTTTCTGTCTTCGAGAGTTAATTCGATTATCTGTAAATTTGAGGGTTGAATCTTTACATTGACTTTTGAACCATCTTGTTTCTTTACCTGTATTCCCTCTATTTCTATTCTCGATGTTTTTATCCTTATTTTTAGAATTTTACCTTTTTTGTTCTTGAATTTTCCCCTTAGAATTTTTACAACATCGTCTTTTCTGACAGGAATGTTTCTTTTTCCATATTTTTTTCTCAATTCTTTAGACAGATTAACACCTAAGAGTTTTCTCTTTATAGATATCGGAGCATCCTTTCTGTATTTCCTCTGTTTTCTTGGTGATTTGCTTGCATTCCAGTTTTTACTAAATTTATTTTTCATTTTGACTTTAATGTACGATTGAAGCAATCTTAGCCACTTGTGGCCAACGCTCCATAACCTCCCTTGCGATAGGACCCTTAATCTGGGTTCCTTTAGGATTTCCTTTATCATCTTTTAATATAGCTACAGAGTTATCCTCGAAAGCGATTCTTTCTCCACTCAATCTCCTATAAGATTTTTTCTGTCTTATTATAACACCATCAAAGACCTTCCCTTTCATATCAGGGATTCCCTTTTTAATACTGACCTTTACCATGTCTGCAATTTTCGCGCGACCCTGTCTTCTTTTTCTTCCCTTACCTCTTTTTACAGAGACTAGCCTGGCTATTTTTCCTCCGCTATTATCTGCGACGTTCAATGTTGCCCCCAGATTTAATCCTGCTGTTGCTTTTGCCGATATTGCCTTCATTTTAATTTTCCTCCAACTTTATCAATAACTACAAAATGAATTATCTTACTCAAAGGCCTGCATTCCTGAACTTTTATCAAATCCCCAATTTCTATTTCCCCTTCCATACATTCGGGAAGTCTTGCATGAATTTTTGTTTTTGATTTTGCATATCTTTCGTATTTTCTGATATAAATCATCCTCTCAAATTCAATAGTAATTCTTCTTGGGTGTTTTTTGATGACCCTACCTTCAAATATTCTTCCTCTGGCTTTTAGATTCCCGTGGATATGACAATCTCTGTCTTTACAGCCAGCTTTGGCTACGTTTTTTACTTCTACTTTCTTTTCTTTTGCTTTTTCTTTCATTTTATTTTCTCGTTTGTATGTTTACTCGTCTATAGACCCTTCATCAAACCCGAATCCAACCAGGATTTCTTTTACTTTCTTCCTGTGGTCTCCTTGAAGTTCTATGCTATCGCCTTTGTAGGTTCCCCCACAAGCAAGACCATTTTTCAGGTCCTTAGCGATCTTCTTTATATCTATCCCGCTTTCGAATCCACTGATGATGGTCACAATCTTTCCATATCTCTTCTTATCCGTACCCACTTTGATTCTCTGCGAGCTCTTCACAATTTGTTCACATACACATGCCTGTTTTGGCAGGCCGCATTTTGGACATATTTCCATTGTTAATTGTTGAGTGTGATTATTCGGGCAATTATTTTTTTAATTTCTTTTGTTCTTGAACTGCCTGTTTTTGAAGCTCCTACTTTTGATTTAATGAGTTCCATCTTAAGTTCTTCTAATTTTTTTGTTTTTTCTTCCTTGCTCATCCTTTGAATATCTTTTGATTTTAACGATGCCATTTTATTTTTTTACCTTTTTAGTTTTACTTGAACTGGATTTCTTTTTTGGTTCTTCCTTAATCTCTCTTACGTTTTCTTCTATCTTCTTCAATAACTCTTCGTTTACTTTTATTCTGTCTTTTAATATTGCATAAGGGGAAAGTATGCTCACTTTTACACCCACTGTTCCTGGTTTTGTTTCAGATCTTGCCTGAGCCCTATCAACCACCTTTGCAGTATCTCCTGCCTTCTTCAGATAACCCTGCGCGAAACGCCACGTTTTTGCTCTCGCTCCAGGCAATTTTCCACTCAGTCTTATCTCGACCCCCATAGCACCAGCTTCGATTATTCTTTGCAACATCCTATATGCAACAACCTTAAATTTCAAAGGACCGAACCTTTCCAGACTTAAAGCAATTTCGTCTGCAATGACCTGCGCATCAAATTCAGCCACTTTTATCTCATCTATCTCTATGTGGGGATTCTCTAAACTAAATTTGCTCTTGAGGATGTTTGTCAATTCGTTTATTCTCTCCCCACCCCTTCCGATGATGAGCCCTGGTTTATTCGTAGATATTATTATTTTCTCACCCACAGGAGTATACTCTATATTGACTTTGCTTATCTTTCCTTTCCCGAGAGATTTTTTGATATATTCTTTAATAGCAAACTCTTCTTTCTTAAATTTAATTATGTTTTTTTCTTCCATTATTTTTTCTCTCCTGTTTTATTTACGTGTGATTTATCTTCATCCACGTTTCTTTTTTTTGATTTAGCTTCTTTAATCTTTTTATTCTTTGCAGTTATTCTTATGTGTGATCTCTTTTTTCTCACCCGTCCAAATCTTCCGTATGGCCTTTCCCCAATATTGGCAACAGCTTCTGTGATTAAGGGATTCTCTAATCCATTATGGTTTGAATTTGCAGCAAGGCTTTTTAGCAGGATTATGAAATGTGATACAGCCCTTTGAGGGAATTTACCAGACATTATCCCTTTACCCTTTCTATGGGGGATCTCTCCTTTCATAGGAATAGCTTTCTTGAGCCTCATTACTTGCTCAAGGTCAGAGAGTGCGTCTTCAATTCTTTTATTCTTGATGAATCTACAGATAGCAGCAGAATATTTTGTAGATATAGGGATGTTATCCCCTCTAACAACAGCTTCTGTTTTCTTAGGCTTTTCAGTTATTTTGACAACTTCTTTTGGTTTTTCCTCGGCTTCTTCTTTTTTAGCCTCCGCTGGTTTTTCTTCTACTTTCGGCTTTTCGGTTTTAGGTTCTTCATAGCTTTTTTTGATTTCTTCCTGCTTTTTCATAGCTTTTTTCTCCTTCTGTTTCGGATTATAATTTTTTTCAGTCATTTTTATTTCTTAGCCTTGAATTTTGTTCCTTTAGTTGCACCAACACCTGCTTTCCCATGTTTTATCCTTGCTCTGGTAAGTGCGAATTCTCCGAGTTTATGCCCCAGCATCTCCCCGACAATATCTACTGCCATGAATTTCTGTCCGTTATAGACGTTTATTCTCATTCCAACCATCCCTGGAACAATAACAATATCTCTCTGATGGGTTCTAACACTCCCTTTTTTGTTTTCTTTGGCCTTTGCCCTGCTAACGAATTCCTCAATTTTCTGAAACTGTCTGAGGACACTTCTTCTCTGTCTAGATCTCAGATATTTTGCAAACTCTCTAACATCTAATTTTTTCAATTCGTCAAGTGTTTTTCCCCGATATGTGAATTCTTTTCTTTTTAGTTCCATTTTATTTCTTCTTACCTGTTCTTCTTGGCCGTAACAAACCAACCCTTCTTCCAGGAGGAGCATTTCTTTTGGCAATCTTGCTCTTTGGATTCTTAGCTCTTCCAGAACCGAAGGGATGATCTATCGCGTTCATCTTTACCGCAGAGGTTCTTGGCCATAATTTACCTTTTGATCTTTTCATATGGTGCCTTTTTCCGGCCTTGAGTATTGGCTTATCTAATCTTCCAGCCCCCGCAACAATACCTACGATTGCACGGCACTTTGAATTCAATTTCTTCTCTTTCTTAGAAGGCATCAAAACAAAAGTATAATTCCCCACAACCTTATTTATTACACCAGAACTTCCACCCGTCTTTATGAAGATTCCCCCGTCCCTTGGTCTTGACTCGACACAATAAACTCTGGTCTTTACAGGGATATCCTTTAGTCCTAAAATATTTCCTTCTTTTATTTCTTTTCCTTCAAAATTTATTTTTTGTCCTTCGATCATACCCTTAAACGCAGGAATATAAAAACTTCCTTCTTTGTGGAGTATCTTTGCTACAGGTGATGTGTGTCCCTGTGAATCAAGGAGTTTAATCACTGTCCCTTCTCCAGATAGTCTCGGGGGATATTTGAGTTTAAACTTAAATGCTTTTTTTCGAACTCTGTATGTCAGGCTTCCCTTTCCTCTGGCTTGTGTAATTATTCTTTTTCCCATGATAATTAAATGATTCCTAATTTCGTAGCTATATCAATAGCAGGAAATTCTTTTTTTAATTTAACGTAAGTGTGTTTCTTGTTTTTTCTGAGCATGGTTCTCACCTTTTCAACCTTTACCTTGAACAGGCTTTCAACTTCTTTCTTGATTTCATCTTTTGTTACTCTTTTATCTCCTTCAAATACAAGGACGTTCTGAGATTCAATCATCATGACAGCCTTTTCCGTAACAATTGGTTTTAAATTCATTTTAGTTTTTCTCCCAAATCTTTAATTGCCTGTTCTGTGTAAAGTGTGATTCTTCCGATTCCACCTTCAGCTAAATCAGAAACACCAAGATTCCCCGCATTTTTGCTATCAAAGGAATTTACCTTTAATTTTTCTTCTTTTCCGATAACGAGCAAGATTCCCGCGCTTCTTTTATATTTTCTTCCTCTGAATTTTCCCTTCCCGCTCCTCACAGTCTTTTTTTTGAGTGCGATTTCGAATATTTCTTTACCCAATATTTTTTTTAGGCTTGAAATAAATTCTTTTGTTCTTAGACCTGTTAGTTTTGATTCAACTAATAATGGAAGATTTTCAAGATTTTTTCCATTCAACCTCTCATATCTTTGAGCAACCACATTCTTGTCAAATGTGGCATTTATAGCATAAATTAAAGCATTCTTCAATTCTTTTTTATTCATCTTTTTCGTGTTAATCATCGAGAGAATCTTTGGAGGATGGGCTCTTCTACCTCCTCGTGTAGAGGAGACCTCTGCCCCTATAAAAGTGAACTGTGTTCCTCTTCTGGAAGTTATCTTTCTTGGAATTCTCGATTGACCTCTTCCATAACCACTTCTCCAGACGTGCCTTCTGTGGACCATTTTTCCGCTCGCAGCATGCTGTTTTCCCGCCACGAGAGATGGAGAATATGGCTGTTTACTCTTCTTGCTTTCCAAAACTTTTGCAATTAAATCTTTCCGAATTTTTCTGGAGAAGACACTAGGCAATTCTATTTCTTTTGTCTTCTTCCCGCTTATATCTAAAACTTTTGCTTTCATCTTAACTCTATAAATTCATAATTTATTTTTGAAGTCTTTTTTGTTTCTCTCAATGGAGCAGTAATCAAGAGCTGTCTCTTGGAGGCTCCCTGGACAGAACCCTTGACAACCATATAATCTGTTTTTACATTCCCAAAATTTTTCATGTCTTTTAATTCATCCTTATTTTCCGCTTTTCCTAGTTCTATTATCTTATTATTATACACGACTCTCGTAAACATCCCCAATTGTCCTGCCATAGGAACTCTAAACGTGACTCTTGCAGGATGCCACGGGCCCAGGCTACCCGGTCTTCTTCGCCCTTTTTCTGATTTGTGGAATTTAAGTTTTATTCCAAATCTTTTTACAGGACCAGAGAACCCTTTCCCTTTCGTGAGGCCCCTCACATCTACTAGCCCCCCCTTTTCAAAAACATTTAAAACAGAAATCTCCTTTCCTAAATTTTCTTTAATGAAATTTATCTTATCTTCGGTTTTTCCCGCAAGTCCAAACTCTATAATATCAGGAGTTTTTTTTATTCCTGTCTTTTTTACCTGAGAATAACATATAATTTTAAGATCATCATAATCTTCTGATTTTACACTATCAATAAAGGTTACAGGATTTCTATTATGTTTTGGAATTTTAACTTTCCTCTTTAATTCTCTATCCAGATTTTCAGACATAACCTCTTTTACGACCTCACCATCTTTATAGAATCTAACAGAAAATATTTTCAAGGGAGGGCATTCAAGGATTGTAACAGGAACAGAAATTTTCTTTCCTTTGGTCATTGAATCAGGAGTGTCATCTTTTACATAGGCAGAAGCCATTCCAACCTTATAGCAAATAAACCCTTTAAGATTTTTTCCAGAACTAATAGCATTCCAGTTAACACTGGGTAAAAACTTACTGACCCTTTTCCTCGGCCAGAATTGCAAACTTCCTTTTCTCGGCGATTTCCTTGTAGGCATTTATCAATATTTTAGCGGATAACATTTTTACTAATCCCTGGAATAAAATAGTTAGAAATTGAGGGTTTTTAAGCGTTGCGGGGGATATGACAAGAAATAAAAACCCATTTTATATCTAAATTTATGGAAAAAATAAGAATCCTTCCAGTGTATCCAGAATTTCCAGACACGTTCTGGGGATTTAAGAAATCTGTTGAATACATAGGCAAGAAAGCAGCTATGCCCCCCACAGGACTTGCTACTGTTATGGCGATGGTCCCTGAAGATAGATTTGAAATTCAGAATATGGTTGATTTAAATGTTGAGCCATTAACTGATGAGCGATTAATGAATACAGATCTTGTTTTTACCTCAACCATGATAGTTCAGGAACAATCTCATAATGAGGTAATTGAGAGAGCTCATAAATTTGGAAAAAAAGTTGTTGCTGGAGGACCGTTTGCTACAACCTATCCTGATAGGATGAAGGCAGATTATATCGTTGCGGGAGAGGCAGAAGTCACTCTCGGTCCATTTTTGGAAGATCTTTTGGAAGGGGCTACAAGAGGTGAGTGGACAGAATCAGGTGTTGCCGGAAGAAACAATTTAGTAGAGCTCACAAGAGGAGGAAAGGTTAAACTGGAAAGAACACCAATACCGAATTGGGGGATAACAGACCTAACAAACTACGCCTCTGCAGCTATTCAATTTTCTCGTGGATGTCCTTTTAACTGTGATTTTTGCGATATTACAAAACTATTTGGCAAAGAATCTAGAACTAAAACCCCTGCCCAAATGATAAGTGAACTTGACGCACTTTATGACAGAGGTCATAGAGGGCCTGTTTTTATTGTTGATGACAACTTCATCGGAAATAGGGTAGCTGTTAGAGGGCTACTCCCTGTTCTTGCAGAATGGCAAAAAGAGAGAAAATATCCTTTTAATTTTTATACAGAGGCAAGTATGAATTTGGCCTGGGATGCAAACGCCGATATTTTGAAGGGGATGAGAGGTGCTGGTTTTGATTATGTTTTTATGGGGATAGAATCTGTAGATGATGATGTGTTAAAAGCTATGCACAAAAAGCAGAATACACAGATGTCTCCGTACGATGCTGTAGTGAGAATACAGAGAGCAGGGCTTGAAGTTAGTGGAGGATTTATCATTGGGAGCGACGGAGAGAAAGAAAACGTTTTCGACGAGTTATTTGAATTCATTCAAAAATCAGGGATAGTTGTTCCGATGCCTGGATTATTGGGTGCTGGTCGTGGAACTGATTTATACGAAAGACTTGAAAGAGAAGGAAGGATTAAACATGAATCATACGGAAATAATACTCATCAGCTGGGTTTTAACTTTGAGACTCAACAAGATGAGAGATTTCTGATTGAAGGATATAAAGGGTTAATTGGTAGGTTGTTTAATCATAAGAACTATTTTGAGAGATGCAGAGTTCTAAGAGATAATCTTGGTGATCAAAGAACATCAAGTATTGGAGGAATAGATGGCTTATTGGCATTTGCTAAGACACTATATAGGTTGGTTCCTGCGAGAGGAGGATTGGAATATTTACAACACCTGGGGAGAAATATTGGAAGGGGTAGATTTGGTAAAGCAGTTTCTCAGGCAATAAAGTTAGATCACCTTCACTCAATCACTAAGGCCACAATCGAGGCAGATGAATTTGCTCCAGAGGTAGATAACATGTATGTTCAATTTGTTAATAGAGCGAGTGAGATTTATTTAGATGGCAAGGAAGAGGTTTCAGTAAGAGTAAACTTGATATCTGACAAAGCCCAACTCTTGATAAGAGAAGCCGAAAGGAAGTATAAGGGATTGCATAAAGATTTTAGGAATAATGCAGGCATTGCTTTTGAAGATTTTAGAGGGAGGATTGATGAATTGGTAGACAAATATAAACTAGAATTAGTAACCCCTTGAATCATCTTTAGGCCTCGAAATTGAATTCTTTGACACCCTTTTTATCGTCGATTTCAGTCTCTCTTATGATTCTTCCCTTCCTCTTTGCAAGTTCTCTTATCCTGGAAAAATCCTCTTCCCCTTCAGGCTTTATTATATCATCTATCATGAATTTATGGGTTATTTCTGCTATCTTGAAATTAGGATTCTCAAAAACAAAACTCTTACCCCATTCACTATCTGTTGTAATCAGCTTACAGAAATTAGGATTAAATTTTTTAGAACCTTTTTTACCAGGCTTCCCTGATTTCGGGGCTTTTGGTTTTATCTTTAAGTTTGTAGAATCTTTCTCACACTTAAAACTCAGTGCAAAAAATGCCTTTGGAAATTTATCTAACAATAAAATAATATCATCTCTTGACATCTCTTTATCAATTAGATATCTCTTGACACCCTGAAATTGCTTTATCTCTTTAAAATCAAGATCTTCTTTCAGGTCACTGGTGGAAACAATAGCACCAGTCACCCCTGTCTTTTCGCTTCCGAGTTTCTCTGCAGCTTTTCTTACGAGTTCATTTGCAAATTCTGCTGTCGTAGAAATAGTATATTTTTCTCCAGACCTCTTAGCCTTAATTAAAGCCCTGTTTCCGAACTCCCCTTTACTGAACTTTTGAAATTGCCGATGGATAGAATTATCGATTTTTCCGTCAAATATATTTTTTATAAAATTCATAAATATATTTAATGAGTTTTCCTTATAAACCTTATGTCTAGGTTTGATATAAAACTTTTTAAAAGTTTTACTATTCACAAACCTTTATAAATTTTGACTCCTTTTGATTAGTGAAAATGGTATTGGATAATATACACACTAAAAAAATAATGACTATGATAATTTTAATAGTTCTCATAGCCCTATCTTTCCTTTTAGTCAGACCTGTTTTAATGTCAATAATAATTGCACTGATTCTAGCATTCGTCTTCACACCAATTTATGATTTTCTTTACAAAAGAATAAAATCAAAAAATATTTCTGCAGCCCTAATAGTGTTCTTTTTAATATTACTAATTGTCCTGCCTATTTGGTTTTTAACTCCTATATTGATAGAACAGGCATTCGGAGTATTTCAAGCATCCCAACAAATAGACTTCGTAACCCCCTTAAAATCCATCTTCCCTTCTTTATTTGCTTCAGAGCAGTTCTCGGCTGAAATAGGTTCTATCCTATCTTCTTTCACGTCAAATGTTGCCAACTCCGTAGTTAATTCCCTCGCTAAAATAATATTAAATTTTCCGACAATAGCATTACAGTTATTAGTAGTATTTTTTACATTCTTCTTTGTACTTAGGGATAAAGAAAAGGTGGTGGCTTATGTTAAGAGTCTTCTTCCTTTCTCAAAAGACGTTGAAAAAAAGATATTCGAGTATTCAAAAGGAATCACCAGCTCTGTTCTTTATGGACAGGTTATAATTGGTATCCTCCAGGGAATTGCTGCAGGTCTTGGTTTTTTCATATTCGGTGTTCCCAATGCATTATTTTTGACATTGCTGGCAATGATGGCAGGTATCTTTCCAATAATAGGCACGACAATTATATGGTTGCCTGTTGCAATTTATCTATTCATGGGGGGAAATACGTTTGCTGCTATAGGTGTCATTTTTTTCGGATTGATTTCTTCGGTCGTTGATAATTTTCTAAGACCGATGATAGTTGCTAAGAGGACAAAGATACATTCTTCAATATTGTTTATAAGTATGATTGGAGGTTTGTTCTTATTCGGAATTCTTGGATTTATCCTAGGCCCTTTAATAATATCTTATCTTCTGATAATGTTAGAAATATATAGGAATCGAAGCACCCCTGAGATTTTTATACGAGAGATAGAGAGAAAGATAATATAAAGATATAAAAGTCAATTTTTCTAATTATATTTGAAAAGGGATGAAATGGAACTAAAAATAAAACTATTAAAGTGGTCTGCAGGACTTCCCGTGGCTATGCTGAATCAAAAAACAGCAAAGAAAATTGGAATTCGTTCCAACGACAGAATTTCTATCAAGACTCTTTCTACACACCCGAGAGAAATATCCACTTTGGCAGATACGATAAAGGGTTTGGTAAAAAGGGATGAAATTGCAGTTTCTTCAGAGCTTAAAAAAAGATTAGGTTTAAAGGTCGGGCAAAAGATAGATGTTAATCTTGCAAACCCACCCGAGAGTTTAACCTACATAAAGAAAAAATTAAACAAAAAAACCCTGTCTAAAGAAGAGATAGAAGCCATAATGAGAGATATTGTAAATAATTCTTTGTCTGAACCAGAAATTTCCCTCTATATTTCTGCAGTCCATAAATATGGTCTGAATATGAAAGAAACAATTTATTCTATAAAAGCTATCTTGAAATCAGGACGTACCCTAAAATTAAGAGACAGATTTGTGGTGGATAAACATTCTATAGGAGGAATTCCTGGAAACAGAACAACACCAATAGTGGTCCCTATCTGTGCTGCCGCAGGCCTGACCTTTCCAAAAAACTCTTCGAGGGCAATAACGAGCGCAGCAGGAACAGCAGACGTAATCGAGACAATAGCAGATGTGGAATTTTCGATAAAACAATTAAAAAGAATTCTGAAGAAAACAAAAGGATGTATGGTCTGGGGAGGGGCACTTGGAATGGTTCCTGCAGACTCAAAATTAATAAAAATTGAAAAACAATTAAACATAGACCCCCAATCCCAGTTATTGGCTTCTATAATTTCCAAAAAACTCGCTGTTGGAAGCAAATATATCCTGATAGATATTCCTTATGGAAAAAATGCAAAAGTGAGCAAGTCAGAAGCGCTGAATCTGCAGAAAAAATTTGAATATCTAGGAAAACATTTTCATAAAAAACTCAAGTGTGTATTGACTAAAGGAGATCAACCTATCGGTTTTGCTGTAGGTCCTATGCTTGAAATAAAAGATGTAATAGCAATCTTAGACCCTAATCAGGAAGGACCCCCGGATCTGAGAAAGAAATCACTATTTCT
>CAZMIN010000003.1:0-2800 GCA_964566405.1 Candidatus Woesearchaeota archaeon
TCAAAGAGAAGGGTCTGGGCCCTTTTTTCAAAAAAGCTAGGAAGATCTCCGCCAGAAGTTATAGTAGTCGCTAAACCGTTAAAAAATTCTGAAAGTTTCAGGCTAGGACTGTTAAAAGCAAGGTTTCTCAGTGCACTAACAAGGTCATAACCGTAGACATTAATCTCATTCATGAGTTTTGTAAATTCTTTCTGAAGGTTCGGATATTCTTTAGTGGAAATAACAATACTGAAAATTTTAGTAGGATCTATCATCGACCCAGAGATTGCAGCCATGTGTATGCTCGCGAAAGGCAACTCCCTGTTGATTCTTCCTTCTGCTGCTTTTTTCTCTAAAGCAGGATAATAATAAGAAATGAAAAAAATAGCCACAGGAATCGCGAATAAAATCCAAAATACCTTTAATAGACGAATTCCAATAGCATCTGTAGATAATGTTATGATTGGAAGAGTGGCAGAGAAGTTAAAAAACAAGAAGAAAAAGAAAACAAGAATAGAGAAAAGGAAAGCCGAGAGTGTGGTGAAAAACATAACAGAGACATAATTGGCAGGAACAAATTCTAAGTTAGCCTTTATCAGGGTCCTCTTAAGTCTTTTGAATTTTCCTTTTTTAATCATAGACATCGAAGTGTTATAAAAAAACTTGCTGGCAGTCTTTACATAAAAGCTTGGTTTTCTCTCTTTCTTTATCTCTACTTTTTTCTCTTTCTTCCCTAATCTCTTCAATGTAAGCTCCTCTAACTTTGATAGAGAATCTTTTTTAGGGATTTTTGATGCAGGTACTGGAGAAGGCATTGTTTGAACAGGCTGAGATACAGGTGTAGGGATTGGTTGAATCACAGGTTCAGGCACCACAGGAGCTGTTTTGAGTGGTTTTACAAGAGAGATTTTTTCAATGTTTACCAAAAGATCTTTATTTGTTTTTCTTAGGTAATCTTTCAGAGTATCAATCTGGTTAGAGAACATTCTTGATTCTCCTCCTCCTCTGGAAGAAGCAGATAATTTATTCATTTCATTGATTATTCTTCTTTCTAGTGCTATATTTTCTTTTAATTTTTCAAAAGAAATATCATTTTTCATCATTTTAAGACCTCTGAAATTTTTCTTTGGATTTGAAGAATTAATTTTTTCTCGCTTTCAAACTTTATAGGATCTTTTTTTTGATAAGCTTGTTCCAACCTTAATCCAGTTTCTTCTAAAGCCTTTATCAGATTTGTTAATGGTGAAACCCCTTCTTTTTTTATCATGTCCGAAAGAAGCAAATTATGTTATTAAATATTTTCTTTTTACTCAACCCCATATTTTTTCAGAATCTCTTGGGGTTTTTTATAGTACTGGGTTATAACTTCCTGGAATTGTTCAAACCCAAAAACCTTATTTTGATATAAGCTATAGAGTAACTGTACCCTTTTTCTAAACTCAAGTTCTAGTTCCTCTTTTTTTATGCCAAATCTGTTCGTAATCTTTTCAAATATCTTACTGTTCTTCTTAAAATAAAACTGGTCTTCTTTTGGATTCCAGACAAAAGGTGTGTTCGTCATGGCAACACCTTCCGCATTTACATTTATTATTTCAACGATTTCCTTGAGCTTTCGGGTTTGCTGTTTCTTGGCTGTTGCGTGAGTCATGATGGTGACACAATCCAGAACATTCAATAATGTTGGAGAGAGTTCTATTGGAGGGGTCTCTAATCTTTTTATGAGGGTGTCTACAGAATCTGCGTGCATAGTGCTTATAGAAGAGTGTCCAGAAGCCATCCCCTGAAACAAGACAGAAGCTTCTTTACCTCTTACTTCTCCTACAACCACATAGTCGGGGTTCTGCCTGAAGGAACTCTTAAGAAGTGTGAATAGGTCTATTTCCCCTACCTTTCCAATACCTGTAGCACTACGGACGACGCTTGGAAGCCAGTTCTCTCGGGGTAAATTTAGCTCGCGAGTGTCTTCAATACTTACGACTCTTGCTTCGGGAGGGATAAAGAAGGCGATAGCATTCAGGAGCGTGGTCTTTCCAGAAGAGGTTCCCCCTGTAATCAAAATATTCATCTTATACTGGACGAGTATCCAGAGATACGCAAGCATTTCAGGGCTAAGGGTACGAAATTTCAATAATTGGGACGGAGTCCATGGAGTCTTTGTGAATTTTCTTATCGTAAATGTCGGTCCTTTACTCGTTATGTCTTTCGTATATGTAGCATTTACCCTGCTCCCATCTGGCAAGGTTCCGTCCAGGATAGGAGATGCGTAAGAAATGTGTTTCCCACTTCTCTGGGCAAGCTTTTCGACAAAACCCTCTAATTCCTCCATTTTCTGGAATGTAAGATTCGTCTTCAGATTTCTATAAATTCTGTGAACAACATAAATAGGGCCTCCAGCGCCGTTACATTCCACGTCTTCTACAAAATAATCTCTCAACAAAGGTTCTATTTTATTGAATCCTATGAAATCTCGAATTAAATAATAATATATTTTTTTATAAGTTTCATAAGAGATATTTAATCCTAGTTCTACGGCTATTATCTTGAATCTCTTATCGATATACACCAGTAATTTTTCATTATCTTTTTCAATAACAGTGTCAAAATCAATCATATCCCTCATTGCAGAAATTATCTGTTCTTTGTAAGCCATTTCAGTAGCATCCAGAATAGGCTCTTCTACTTCATAGAGGACCTCATAAGTCTTAGGGTCCCAGTGAATATGGATGAATGCGAAAGGAGAAATAACAGAATATCTGACGTCTATCTGGGTCTTATCCTTAATCTTTTTTAAGGGAGGGAATGCGGGAGAGAAATTTACCTG
>CAZMIN010000003.1:2810-29636 GCA_964566405.1 Candidatus Woesearchaeota archaeon
ATTCCAGCCATTTTAATTCACACTCACCTCGATTATTGTTCTTTTCAGACTGTCTTCTCCTTTGTTTGCCAAGAGCAGTTTGTAGGGTGTGGAGGCTCTGCTCAATGATTTTAATTCTTCTTTTCCACTGTATGTTATGTTGTGTGTCTCGTCATATAGAATAGCGAGGGTAACTTTATTTATCTCTCCTCTTTTTTCTGTCTGGACAATAACATCTCCGATCTCAATTTTTTCCCCTGGCTGACTATAGACAAATTTGCTATCTAATTCAAAGTAAATAACATCATTTACGCCGTCTATATTCAGAGATCCTTTACTTATTCCTAATTCAATCTCTCTCTGATTCCCAGGATCCCCCATAGTTGCTATGATAGAATTTATTTCCCGTAATATATCAATAGATTGTTCGATGATTCCATTATCCCTTATTTCTTCTATTTTTGGCTTTACAAATACCAACACTAATCCTATCATGGCAAATGCAATAAGGGTATAGATGATAGTCTCTACCCAAATCTGCCCTCTTTTTTTCATCATATTCTTTTAAACAAGAAATGGTTTATAATATTTTTCTTTAGAATAAAATCAGCTTAAGATAGTAACGTACAATCATCAAATTCAGACAAGGTATCAGAAACCCCGCATTGTTTGCTGTTTATGATCGGGGCTATTTCTATAGAATCAGGACTGCCTGAAAGACCCGCGTTGCTCATATTCAAAACATAGGTTCTTCCTGCGTTTTTTCCAGGAAACACCAAGGCTTCACCATAACTCCCGTCAGGATAATCTTTTAGATAACTCTCCTGGATACCACTGCTCAAACTAAAACTCTTTGTCGATCCAGCACTAGCAACTGCAAAGAGAATTTTATCCACATCTATATCCCCAATGCTTATAGAAAATTGAATCTCTTGAGATGAGCTATTGTAACAGGTATAACTATTTTCTATAGTTACTTCACCGAAAATTCCAAAACAAGAACCAGAACTCTCAATCTCTTCTTTCACGAGGTTATTCACAACAACCCAGACAACTGCTACGACGGCCAGAACCAGAGCAATCATTATGACCATTGCAATTACAGGAGAAATTCCACGACGGTTTTTCCCTAAAAACTGTCCTTTTTCATTTTTCATTTTATGTTATGAATATGTCTTTTCCATATTGTTCATCACAGACATATATTTTTTCACCTTTCTCAGCCTTTCCTCTTAAAACAGGGATTAATACTAAATCAGCAGATTCACTAACTTCATCGCCAATGTTTCCTGAAAAAACACCCCCTTGTGGCAGACCAATCTTAGGCCAGCTTAATCCCACAACATCTCTTAAATCTATAGTTTCGTAACCCCCTGCATCAGAGATTTTTGCCTTTATTCCATAGATGGGAACATTTCCTGTGTTTGAAAGAGACAAGGTACCCCCTAGATAACTCGCATCAAAGCTGACGTCCTTACAAACGAGCTTTACGTTTTTCCCACCGAACTTTGTTATTGCTTCTCCCGTCAATCCCCTAAACCATAAAAAGACAATAACAGCAATCACTACAACCATCGCGATTAAAAGAACTGTCGCAATCACCGGAGAAATAGCTTTTTTTCTTCTATACCTCTTCATTTTTTAATAAAAATCTCCATGTTTATAAATTTTGATATGGTTGTTTGTTTAAGGTTGACAACAGCAATAAGGGTCCCCCAAACAGAAACTATTTCCATATGTTTCGTTAGCACCTTCAACATCCCCTATATAAATTCCTCCTTCAGGACCTTGTGGGGGCGCACATTTGTTAGGATTATCTTGACAGGAATACATTTGAGAGTATCCGAAAAGAGCACAATAATCTCCACAGCTATTGAACGATCCCTCTGTATTAAACACGCAACTTCCTGACTGGCATGTTTCTCCGGGATCTACACATTCGGCTTGCTGCCCCTCACAAGCTACAGGTTCTTCTGCACAGGTTTCTCCCGGGTCGCAGGCATTGTTTCCGATAGTGGTGCACTGTCCAGCATCACACCATTCACCATCTCCTATACAAACACCACAAGGTACACTTCCACAGTCAGTAGGTGCTGTCCCGTTTAAAGCAAACCCACATTCCCGGGTTCCACAAGGGTCAGATGCAGGAGTACAGGAATCAGAGTAACATTGTCCGAGAGCGTCACAAGATTCACCACCAGGACAGGTTCCACACCCATCATCTGTACATCCATCACTTCCACATATCCTTACTCCGCCTTCACAATCAGGAACACATACAACATCCACAATCCTCGTGTCCATGCCGCAATAAATATCTTGTTTTACTATTTCATTCCCGCAGCTTATGAATCTGTTTTTATTATCTACTTCTTGCATCCTCGTAGGAGTAATCTGGATAGATGTTAATACTCCAACATCTGTTAAATTAAAAATAGCAACCTTTTCATCACCTGGTTTGAAAAGGTTCTCCTCTGCCGAGATAAAAGCGATGGAATTTCCAAATCTTTGTCCGCCAGAAAGAGTCTCGTTAAAATATTGGGAGAGGTCTATAGTGGCGACTTCTTGTCCAGAGACATTCGCGGCATGCGCGAAATAACCGAGTATACTAAATCTTCCGCTGTTCTTAACGTTTAAGTAAAGATTATTATTACCGCCCTCACAATCATAGTATAAGGCTTTTATAGAAACAGAAACTCCACTGTCAGGGCATTGCAGAGAATCTGAAGGAACATAGGTCTTTATCCATTGATATGCAATCAGGCTGAGGATTATTGCGAAAACAACGAGTAGGACATAACCAACCATTATGCTAACCCCTTTCTTGTTTTTAGCCTGTAACAACATATTCATTATCACCTATTTTCTTAGATATTATAAAATAGAAATTTTCTCCTGATTCTAACTTAAAATCATGATTATCCCCTGCAACCGAGACATTGATATCTTCCCCAACAGGATTGATTCCTCCAATAAATGCTCCTTGAGCAGTGGTTATGACCGCGTTGTTTAGACTCACAGTCTGTGGTGAGTTCTGAAATCCTTTCAGAGTCATGTTGTCTTCGTCTCCAAAAACAAAATACAAATCCTTGTTGTTAGATTCTGAATCTATGTATGCCTGTGTAAAGTCATTCAAAAGCTCGTACATCTCTATCTGACTTAATCCCCTAGATATTCCATAATCAATTACATTCCCACTCTCTATCTGTAACTCTTCTTTTAAATCATAAACTTCAAAAGACTTACTTTTTTTAGAATAATTTGATACAGTAGAAATTCCAATTATTACAGAAGCAAGAATTATAGCAGCAATCAGATAAAATTGTCCTGATTTATCACCACTTCTTATCATATCTAAATAATATAAATATGTTTTATTAATGTTTTGTAGAATTAAATTTCCTCTACATTTCTAAGATTCTTATATGGAATAACCCTAACATATGAAACATCTTCAGCCCCCTCTTCTTCACCATTACGAATAGTCCATCTCCTTGTCATCTCCATTTTAAATGCGGGAAACGTTTGAATACTCAACCCCTTTTTTTCACAATTTGGATCTAAGACAACTCCTTCACGAACCTGGACTTCTGGATGGGTGTCGTACTGAAGATAAACTCTCCTGGTTTCTCCTTGAGGGAGATCTTCAGGACCAAAAGTTCTAGCTTCAGTCCGGGTAGCTAAATCTGCCATAGATGTTATATATCTGTTTGCTTTAAAACAATTATTATTCTCAGAAATATATCTTAAAGTGTAGACCCAGAGGTTTGCTCAAAGATTACCCAAAAGCTACCTTTGTTCTTCCTCGGTTCTGCGACCCTCCAAGCACCTAAACAAATGTTTAGGGCTGCTCCGATCAAGGCCTGACCCGTTTCGCATCTGCAAGATCAAAGAGGACAGAACGTCAACGTCCGAATAAAGACTCTTGAACGCACCAATCACGCCCCTCCTTGCAGTCTGCCATAAAGTCCGTTTGCAAATAGCGGAGGACTACCCCGCTGACTTAGTCTACAAGATTAAGGGGAAGAAAGGGTATTTAAGGGTTTTGATGGCCACACCTTACCCCAGATATATTTTCTTAATATAATCTATAAAGGGCTTTTCATCTTTTTCAATTTGATATCTATCAAGAACGTCATAATACTTTTCTAAATCCTCTACAGGAATATCTATTAAAGGGTAGCCCTTTTTCCATAATATCCAATTCATTAATAACCTGGATAATCTGCTGTTTCCATCAACAAAAGGCTGTATTGATATTAGTTTCAGGTGAATCAAAGAGGCAAGCTCTAAGGGATGCATTTTTCTGTTTTCTGCATTATACCATTTAAAGAAATTAGCCAGTTCCATATCAACCTTATTCCATTTAGGGGGCACATATGTAGTTCCTGCTATTTTTACATTTCTTTTAAGTTCACTTCTTAATTTTCCAGAAATGTTATCGTCAATTCCTGAAAAGAGAATCGCATGTAATTTTTTGATAAATCGTAAATCAAATTTTCCCTTGTAGTTTGTAATAGAGATAAATCCCTTCTCATGATTCTCCAGTTCTTTGGCTATTCTCAAATTTTTAAAATTTTTAGGAATTACTCCCTCTTCCAGAATCAGAAAAGTCTGTCTTAAGGTTATGTCCAACCCCGAGAGTTTGCTGCTATCATACGTATATCTTATCATAAACTCATTTAATTTCTTCTTTTTCTCTATTTGACTCATTTTCTTTAATTCCTGTTTATATTGCTCCTTCTTTTCCTCAATTTTTTCAAATTCCTCTTTAGAGAGATACCTATATTTTTCTCCAGAAAGCTCTCCTAAGAATTCTTTTTTCAGTCTTTCCAGTCTTGCCTTTGGAGGAAGGTGTTTACCAACATATTTCTTTTTCTGAATTATTTTCTTTCCTTTTCTAACAGAATGAATTAAAATCCAATATTTATTACCCTTAACAGTTATTTGCCTTTCAGTTACCATAGAAAAGTTATGTACTACTCTTATTTAAATGTTATGATTATGTACTACATGATTAGAAATAACACCCCTCTTCCACCATTTAGCACATTAGAATTGCTCTGGATGATTTGGGGTTTTAGGGGGACTACCCCGCTGACTTAGTCTACAATAAAACAGAGAATGGGGAGTTTAAAAGAGTTTTGGGTTGGGGGAGTTGTTTATCAAGAAAATATATAAATGATAATATCTAAATATTTATAAATAAAAAAGAGGAGATAATTCTACAATGGCGGAAGAAAAGAAAGGTACTGAAATTGTTGAAAAAACTTTTTCTGGAGAAACTACTGGAGAAAAAGAAGATGATATACAAGAAGTAAAAAAAATAGTTGAGAAATATTTGAAAGCGGCCAGAAATATAGAAAAATCTGTTATAGTTTTTGCAAGAAGAACAAATGGTAATTGGAAGGTCGTTGTTCGCCATCCTGTTCAAAACATCCCTGATGCAGATATTCTTTCTATGTTGTTAATAAATAGAACAACTAAAGAAGTAGATTATTTTAGAGACAATATTTCTTCTTATTAAAATGGGAAAAATCTATAAGGAAATTGGAATACTTGGCGCTAATAACAAATATATGAAATTAAAAGCCCTTTTTGATACAGGTGCATATTATAACTATATTGCAAAAGAGTTTAGGAATGGAGATTCTATTCATGATTTAGGAATTATGGAATTTAAAGAAGAATTGCCCGTTATATTTCCTAATGGGGTTGACATTAATGGGAGAATGATTATGTTAAAACTATTAAAAATCGATAATAATATTGAACCTATAAAAGAACCTGAATTTTGTTTATTTGATATGAAATCTGAATGCGATGTAATTATTGGTGCAAAATTAATGCAAGACTTGAAAATGACCCTTAATCCTTCTATTAAAGAAATTAAGTTCTCTTAAATATAAAAACTTAAATAGTTTTGACGCTTGTTCTATTAATGGCGTGTTATATTATCTCTTATGATTTAGTAAATGAAAGAGATTATGAAAGGTTGT
This sequence comes from Candidatus Woesearchaeota archaeon, assembly GCA_964566405.1. Taxonomy (GTDB): domain Archaea; phylum Nanobdellota; class Nanobdellia; order Pacearchaeales; family GW2011-AR1; genus ASMP01. Next base: position 8,789 of record CAZMIN010000003.1, read on the forward strand.
ATGAAGCGATAAAATCTTATGATAATTGGGCCAAGATAACAGAATCTACTTGGGCTGTTGTTACAAATAAATCGGCAAAAGAAATTAGGGAACATCTAGTTAATCATATGGATGGAAACGACAAAATAATTGTTATAAAATCCGGTGGAGAGGCGGCATGGAAAAATTCCACTTGTAGTAATGAGTGGTTACAAAAATATCTCTAATTTTTATTCAACTCTTCAATCTAAATTCCGTGTTCTTTTTTATGTTCGTTCCTCGTTAATATTTTAAGATTGTCGGGGGAGTTATTTCTTTTATTTCTATCTATGTGGTGAATGTCATAACTCCCAAATCTTTCAGTATAATTTCCGTTGTAAAGATATTTATACGCAACCTTTCTATGAATTAATTCTCCGTAACCATCCCTTTCATATCCCCTACTATCTGTGTGGATGGTGGTTATTTTTTTATAATGCCTCCAAATTAACCACAGAATAATTATAATAACTATCCAAGTTATAAATCCCATAAATCAAAGAACCATAAGAATTATAAAAATGTTTAGAAATCAACTGGAATTGATTAGATTGAGTTGTTAATCATCTTTTTTTGGAATCATCCTTATTGCTTCTTTAACATCTTCAGCTTTTAAATCTGGGAAGATTTCCTCAATCCCTTGTTCAATTTTTTCAAAATTCCAAAAAGGTTTTCTTTTTTTCCCAATATATTTTATTTCACTCATTGATTCCTTGTCTATTTTTTTTAAATCTATACAGACAAAATGGGGTTCGTCTACACAAACTATAATTAATTTTGTTCCTTCCCAATATTCGTTATATCTTTCTAAATAATTAAAGACATATCCTCTTTCTGAATTAGAATTGTATTTAACCTCTATAAGAAAGGCGTCCCCCGTCTTTTCATTAAACGCGACAAAATCAGGCATACATCTAATCTTTTGGGTTATCGGATTTGAATTGTTTGAACTTTTCTTAGCCATATCTTTTAAATCTTTTATTGTTTCTTCCACCCCAAATTTGATACATCTCCAATCAGGCATAGAATTAATCAAATACTCAATAATACTTTCAGCAACATTTCCAACAAGTTTGTTTTTATTCCAATTCTCATCCATAAAGATATTGATAATTATACAATTTTATATCTTTCTATACACAACAACGCCCTTCACTTGACAGCAATTTTAACTCCCGCTAATTTGACAATCCCTTGATTGTTTGAACATAGTCCGAGAACTTTCAATATGTTCGGGTAGTTTTCCTTCTGTCTGTAAAGTGTCCGAAAAGGCTTTTCTTATAAAACAATAATATTATTTGAACTAGCATTATTAAATAACATATTTCTCAAATGGTTTAACAAATCTGGTAATCATATCTTTAGACCTTTTCTTTGCTTGTTCTATAAAATGTTTTATATAACCTCTTGCCCATTCCTCAAGGGTTCCTTCAAAATCTTGCCCTAAATTTTCAACATTAAATTGTATCTGCATTGCAGCCGCCCAATTAATGTATAATTTTTCTGGGTTTGATTTAAATAAATTTACAGTATGAACTTTTTTGCATACAAGCCGATTATTAGAGAGTATCCAGTCGATTCCTACATAATTTATTGTAAAAACATCAAATTCTTGATTATCTATAATTTTTGCACATAATTGAGCTAATTTATAAGCAGAAATGATATTTGGAGGCTGTCCTGCCTTAGAAATACTTTTAGTCTTTATATCAATTATTTCAAATTTATGTTTATCCACAACTAAAATATCTGCAGTATCATTTTGTTTTTCTTCAAAGGGACTTTCAATACTCCACTGGTCTGTTGCGTTCTTCCCTCTGCTTAAAAGAAACATTACAGTAGGAGATTTAAAAAGATTATTTCTAGCTTCAACGCTTTTAGCATCAGAATTATTTGTAAATAAAGTATTAAGATATTCATATTGTCTAAATGTCTTATTTGGATATTGTCTTTTAATTTCGGAATATGCATGTTTATCAAACGGCTCTCCTGCTGCATGTCCTGATAAAGTGCCAGATAAAGGTCGTGGAATAGAAGTATTAATTAATTTCTTCTTTAAAGAATTATAGTTTACAAACATTTTATTATTATCCTTATAGAAATAGAGAATGAATCTCTTTATTAATCCTATGTAAAAGTTTATTATCATTTTTTTCTATGTATTTTTTTGTTAAATTTGAAATCTCATCATGTATTTTTCTCTCAGAAGGATTATTAAAATCAATCTTTCTATAAGGAATACTTGCTATTGGTTTTTCTGAAAACTCCACTATACTTCCCTTAACAATCCCATTATATCTTAACCAATCAAATACAAACTTACTATTAAGTATTGCTAATAGATAATAAATACTCTCTTTAGTTTTTTCTTTTCTAAAAATTGCAGTTACATCTTGTGTGGGATAAATTCCTTTAGGAACTAAAACAAATCTGAAATAATCTTTATTTGAAATTCTCTCCTTACATGGAACAAATATCTTTTCTACAGGTTTATTAAATAGTTTAAAGTTTCTAAGAAAAACCCATTTCCAATATTGTATCTCTCCTCCATATTGATACCGTTTATTTAATTTGTCCTTATACTCTTTTAATTGAGAATAAAAGTTTGGAGTCTTTCCTTTTAATGTTTCTTCTGAATCTAAATCCTGAACAAAAATATATTTTGTAATTTCACCATAGATAAATGGTTCAAGATTTTTTGCTTTTATTACATCAATAGTTTTTGTTTTTTCAAAATCATTTAATTCCATTCCATTTATTTGAAAGGCTTTATCTAATCCACTCACAAGACCATTCCCTATATCACAAAATTCTTTGAAGGTATGTAACTTATTTGAATTTTTTATTTTGCATCTGTCCTCGAATATCTTTAGTTCATCAGTAATTTCTTTTGGAGCAAGTATCCAGTTCTTATTTTCTTTAAATTGAGGTATGTAAATATGTGTGGTATGCGTCTGTTTTACGTCTCGTTTCATACCCATTAAAATTTTCTCATCTAATTTTTTGTTTTTGAAATATTTTACGACCCTTATGTCTTTTAGAGATTTTTCTTCAGATTTCACAAATTTAAATATTATTGTGGAAACAGTAACTTTATCAAAAATAGGAGTTTCGTTGAAATGATATATTTCTTCAAAATATCCCTTCTTAACCATATAATTTCTTAACATTAGGGAGTGAGTGGTACTAAGCCAATATTCGGGTGTAATAAATATTAGCTGCCCCCCCTCTTTTAACTGCTCAATAGACTTGATTATAAAGATAGAAGAATAATCACATAAGGCATTACAATATTTTAGCCATAAGGGATTACTTTCTAATTCTTTAATTAATTCAGGTTCCAAATTCTTTCTACGAATATAAGGTGGATTCCCTATCACCAAATCAAATTTTTTATGAATATCTGAAGAGATAAAACTGTCATTAATTACAAATAAATCACTGTTTAAAAGATTTTTATCAATTTCATAAGCAGTAATATTCTTGAATCCTTGTTTTAGAAATTCTTTAATAAATACTCCTTCTCCGCTTGATGGTTCTAAAATTTCAGAATTAGTTTTAATATTTGCTAGTGAAATCATAAACTTAGCTATAATTTCTGGAGTCATATACTGACCGTATTGATTTTTTCCATTCATTTTCCCTCACACCACCCATAAGATTTATCTATCATTTCTTCTCCCCCTTAGCCTTAAGATGTTTCTCTCCTAAATGTTTTATTAATCTCTTAACTTTTCTATGCTCTTCTAATAATTCTATTTGCTTTGGACTTGGAATAGGAACTCTTCCCATTTTTATTTTGATAGTTTGAAGGTCATTTTAATCGAGGAGGATGGTTTCTTCTCTTCTTTAGCCATTGATATTACAAGAATCAACCAATTTTATACTTTTCTAAAAAGGTATCTAAGGGTTTTGGGTTGGAGGGGCAGTAGATAGGAAAGTAAAACTTAAAAACTTCTAATTCCCAAAGATTACATGACAAACTATGAAATAGAATTTATGGGAGAAGAAGGGTTAGGTTCTATTTATGAAGGTGTTATACTTTGGGAAAGAGGATACTTTGTGATACATTCTATAAATGGGGTCGAAAAAAAAGGGTACATCCCATTAACCGCAATAAAAAAGATAATTGAAGTTGAAGAGAATTCCGAACAAGATGAACTTAGTGCTTATTAACCCTTCCAATAACCAATCTGGGCCTTATACAGCAAATCTTTTTGCAGAATAAGGGGTTTTTTGGGTCGGGGGTTTTAAGCAGGATATTCATCTTCAGTAAACCTAGATTCTTCTTGATTTCTAAAAATTCTAAGTAAATTCTTTATTTCTTTTGCTTTTTTTATGTCTGTATCTCTCCACTCTGGAAAATCTAACAAACAAAACTCAAATGAGTGCTTATCAGATATCTTCATCTCAGTAGAAATACCCAATACTCTCTTATTATCCCTAAAATGATCTCTTGTTGCAATACAAACATTTCCCAAAAGATCTCTTCTATTCCCTCTAGTTGGAGTATCCGCATAAACAAAACAATAAGTTATTCCTGTTTCAGGGATAGTTCTTCTATAGAAATTCTTATTTCTTTGTAGATTAGCCTTAGAATGTCCTTCAATAAACATTTTGGAAAACATTCTCCTCTTAAATCGATTGAGTTTTGCCATTTCTCTAGCTATTAATTCGTATTTTATATCTTTTGATAAATGGGCTTTGTCTATAAGGAAGTCCCAGAAGTAACTTATTTTATCTTCCTCTTTTTTCGCCAAGTATTCTTGTTTTTTTTGTAGCTTTTCCCAACAACCTTCTTGAATGAATAATAGATTTGCTTTTTTTAATTCATTAAAACTCCTATTATTCATTAGATAATATGCGAGCAAATCTTTCTCCCCTCCTGCTAAAATTACTTGGCTCTCAGTAGATAAATAATTTTCTTTCTCTTTTAGATAATCCACAAAATCGTTAATAGTATCTAATTCATTCAATAATATCTCTACACTTTCTCTATCCAAAATATGTGCTGTTTTATCTTTAATTTCTTTAACAAACTCAAAATATTCCTCTCCTTCCCCTACTAATGCTGAAATTAGATAAATTTCTTTGACTGATTTTGGATTGAAAATTTCTTTACCTCTACGGGGATTTTCTAATTCTATTGATTTATTTAATTCAAACAATTTTCTTTTAGCTCCTGAAAGCTGCCTAATATTTTTTTCAGTTTCTTTTTTACTATATTTGCCAACCTTTCCTATTTTTAGGTCTTTTATTTGCCAAATTATTGCTATTTCACCAAATACAACTAATAAGTCACACAATTCTTTTCCATCACCCCACACAGGATTCATATAACACCAGTCCGTAAGAAAAGATTTCTGAGCAAGAAAATAAACAAAATTTTCAGCATTTTTACCTTTTAACTGAAGCCCTCTTTCTTTAGAGAAATCTTTTTCAGTTTTATCTTCCTTATCTAAGCAACATTTTTTGTATTTTTTTCCACTACCACAAGGACAAGGTTGATTTACTCCTATTTTCATAACCGCCCCAAGAATCACGCAATTTTATAGTTTTCTAAGAGGAGTTTTGATTTAAAAACCCACGTCGAGAGAGATTTTGGATAAGTTTCTCAGTACTTTTCGAAATTCTCATTTTACTACCTAGTTTCCACCAAGAAACATATTTAATTTCATTTCTTGGTCTTAATCTTCCATAAGAATCAATTAAAAAAACTTTAGCATGATTTATAACAGATCTTCTTTTATGGTCATGCCATTTTCTCCCCCTATAACTAAAAATGTATTTTATAGATTTTGTTTTAAGTCCTGTTTCTTCCCTTAACTCCCTAATTGATGCTTTTCTTCGAGATTCTCCTTTATTTGCCCCTCCTCCTGGAAGAGCAAATATCTTTCTCTTTCCCGCGACCACAAGTATTCCTTTATTAGATTTAACTATTGCAACACCCTTTCTTCTTATTCTTGTCATTTTTTATCATCCATAAATACTAATTAGATCTTCCCTTATCCACCCATCAATAGCATAATCTTTTACGCTTCCTTTATAATAATCTCCATAGCTACAACCAAACTCTTCTTCAGCAATTATTGAATAAATACCTGGAGCATCTTCGTGCCCATATCCAAAGAGGTGTAAAAGTTCATGTAATTCAGTCATAGGATACCATCCGCAATGCTTTCTTCCTCTATAAAGAATAAGTTCGCCATCTGTTATAAGGTTTACATCAGGATAGTAACTATACGTCGATTCCCCAATAGTTCTCCCACTCAAGATTCCAGGACAGGTTATCAGAATATCATAATTTTCTCCAGGAATAAAAGAAACAGAATTGTTGGTAACCCTACTCAATTCTGAAAAAGCCAATTCTACCTTATTTTTTTCAGAAGAATAACATTCTAGGTCTTCATCGAATTTATAAATAAGGGGCATGTGTCCCCAATGTAATTCTGTAATGTTAGAATAAGTATCTTCGAATTCCCCAATATATTCTTCAGAAATAGAAAATGGAATTTCATAATATTCCAAGTAATCACTCGGAAAATCATACAAGACTTCAAATTTTTCACCTTTATATTCTCCCTTAAAGGTAATCTCAGAAGGAATTATTTCCAAATATCCGATATCCCTCTTACCTTCTTGTGTAGATCCCAAGAAAACCCCATCTAAAAAAATTTCTCCGTTTATAGTATCATTAGTTTCTTCAATTATAAATGAAAAAGTTGTATACTCTTCAATAGGCCAAAGCAACCAGACAAAAAATAGAATTCCTACAACGATCCAGATTATTGTAGAGGTTTTTATATGAATATTCCCACTCATAAACTCCTAAAGAATCATACAATTTTATAGTTTTCTAAAAATTCTCTTTTTGAAACTTATTTTTTAATCTATTTTCAGTTCTAATCCTTTATACAAATATAAAAATACTCTAATAACCAGTAGAAGAATAGCCCACCAACTAATTATCATAACTGTAGAAACTAAAATGAAATTCTTTGAATTAACTTTTATTTCTTCTGATGTGGGTGATATGCCAAAATAATTCGAAGGCATATTAAATGGCTCTATCCTAAATGGTTCTGATTTATATGAAATTTCCCATGCATACTCTATTGATTTTTTAGAAGTATCTAATTGATTACAAATTTCTTCTCCCAAAGATAAATTAAATTCATGTTCATTATCTACTTTTAATTTTATATCAATTGTTTCATTTCCTGTAATGGTCATATTATTTGAAAAACAGAGGTCTAATAGGGGAAGATTAATTTTCTTTCCAATTAAATAAGAGATTTCTTTAAGTATGTTTAGATTTATCTTCGTTTCTATATTAATATCCCCTTTTTTAATATAACGGTGCTCTCCCAAAGAAGAGAATGCAGTTTGGGTTTGTTCTGTTTGGTTTTGCCAAGAGCCACTTGTCAAAAGAGTCAGGAAAAGCATTGGAACCATTACAAATAGTATAAAAAGGATTATTTTATCCCGCTGGGGTTTTTTCTTTTTTAAAGGAAATTTTTCTTTATCAAAGATATTATATCTCCAATTTACTATCCCATCATATGTCTTTGAAAAGCGGACAAACAATTTATTTTTTGGTTTACATCTTATAACAATAATCTTTGCTAATAATGTAAATACTCCCAAGATTGATATAATTAAAAGGGTTATTTTTAATACCCAATTTGAATCTTCGTAACTAAATAGAACTGATGTTATAAGAAATAGTAAATAGAGTATAAAAATTATTAAAAAGTGTTTTTCCCTCGCCTTTTTCATTCTTATCTTAGATACTTTCTCTTTATAAAATTTACATCAAGAATAAATCCTACCCCCTCCTCCTTCGCAAACCAACAATAACAATCATAACAATAAGAACAATAATCCCTGCAAATAATAGCCAAGGAACAAATGAAGGTATTACAGATTCCCTTCCTTTCTCAATTCTTGGGGGCGTCTTTTCTAATACTAAGTCTTTCTTTTCTATTTTCAGGGGTTCTCTATCTTCTATTTCTGTAATTCTTTTATTAAGGAATATTGTTTCCATTTGGACTGGTTCTTTTTCCAAAACAGAGATGGTTTCCTCTCTTTCATCTTCATCACCATCAAAAATAGCCTTTATTGTAATTTCATATTCCCCTTCCTTAGCATTTTTAGGAATTTTAATAGAAAGAGTTTCAGAATGTGAATCATCTTCATCAAACTCTTCAAGTTCAAAAAGTTCACTTTCTGTCAAAACACCGAGTTCTTTTATTTCAACAACAACATAAACATCTTCATCACTTTCTCCAATATTTTGTATCTCTGTAAAAACATCAAAACTCTTTCCAGCAGTAACAGATTTAGGACTTACTGAAAAATCTTTGATAATAACTTCGTGTTCTTCTCTTTCTAAATCAATACTAATTGCACCTTCAACACACTGCGACTCTTCTTCACCATTTTCATAAGCTTTTACAAAAATAAGGTAATTATCTTTTTCGAAATCATTAGGAACATCAAGAGCTAAGTTAAATTTTTTATCGTCGTTATCTTTAACTTTCTGTCTATCATCGGTATCTTGTATTTCTTCATCTTCATCAATATTATATAAATATGCTTCAACAATTATTTTTTTATCATCATCATCATTGTTCTTAACTTCAACCTTTACTTCTATTTCTTCTCCTGGTTGAAATTCATCTCCATCATCAGGATCTTTTAATTCTAAATCCAAATCTCCAACAATTCCTGATCTACAAGTGTCTAAATCATCAAATAGACTTAGATTATATCTGTTTCCGCTTTCTCCTGCCTTGAAAGAAGAGAAGTGTTCAACTTCAAACACAATCACACCATCATTTGTTGGATTTTCAGTGTAACTAATTATCTTACAAAAATCGCACTTTGTATTTATTGCATTAGAATTTGTTGTAAACTCACTGCTATAGAAAATCTCAGGAATATTAGTATATCTCAACCCGCTTAAGGTAATTCTCGCTGGCTTATTAGGATAAAACGAACTATCTAGGGCAACAACCCCTCTTTCAATTTTGACTTTACTATTCAAATCAATAATCCCTGTTAGATTAAGGTCATCTAAAAATTCTATTTTTCCTTTCCCTGTTTTTTCTAGAATCACACCAGGCACATTTCCTAATTCATCTAATGTTAAATTTGAGAAATCAGTTGTGTCGCCGTCAAAACCCCTTGTTACAGGTCTGGCTATAATTAACGCCCATTCTTTGGTTCTTGTTAAAAATCCATCAGTAATAACCACCATGAGGTCAAAGGTTCCCTCGTCGCTGTTATTAATCACATATGAAAAAGAACTTTCATTTGTATTTGTTCTATTAAGAACACTTTCTCCATCCAAAAACCACGTGTGATTAACAATCTCACTATAATTACTATATGTTGTAACATTAAACAACAACTCACCAGCTTCTGTAATAACTATAGGATCTGTTCCAGGATAATAATCTGTAATATTCAACGCATCTTCTGTTAGTGCCGACAAATTCAGATTAGGATCTTGAGGATGCGTATAACTTATTTCTTGTTCTGCTTCATCTCCATCAATAGTAATATCTATTGGTTCTCCATAATATTCACTAAATCCTTGAATCATTACAGGACCATATTTACTTTCATTGTCCACGAGAGAATTAGCAACCTCTGTTCCATTGATTGAAAAATTTATTAATGTATTGTTGGGAACAGGTCTTCCGTCTATTGTTACATCTCCTTGAAAAATGAGGAATGGTGGTATTATTGAGATGATAATGGGAATACTGACTAAAAGAACTAATACTGCTAAGAAGAACTTCTTTTCCATTTTCGGGGCCTAAATTTAATTAATATCACCCCTATTACTAAAATTACCAAGACTACGAGAGTTGTTATTCCCTTACCAGATTCTAAAAAACCAACCACTGCACCTGTCATTCCTAAGGTGTTTGTTGCCTCTTGCTCTTCTGTTTCTTGTGTTTGTATTGGATTTTCTTCAGAACCAGAACTTGATCCTCCTGTTTCTGCTACTTGTGGTTGTGGTGGACTAATAATTCCACCTCCACTGCCTCCAAGAGCCACCTCCGCCTCCACCAGAACCTCCTGAAGGGCTAGGGGGAGGGCTAGAAAGTGTTGTGGTTATAGATAAATTCAAGAAAGTGGTTTCGCCCCAGCCCCTTATATCACTTCCTGCTATCTTATCAAGAATTTTAAATTCAATTGTGTTATTTATGCTACCTGTTTTTATATATAAATCATATTCTCCGACCACAGTAGTTAATATAGAGCCCTCTAGTGTAGAATTAACATAAATGCTTATCTGGGTTCCAACAGGCGCATTTTGTCCATTTATTGTAACATCCCCTATGAAATGGTCTGGTAACGGTGGAATAGAACCTGAACCAGGAGGAGCACCAGCATAAACCAGACTAATTAAGAAAACACTAAAGAAAATTAAGATTATTTCTTTCTTCGCTTTTTCGTTAATTTTTGTTTCCATATTACAATTCCTATGATAAGGAGTACTAGAGCCACTCCAAGGTAATAAACCAGATATGATTTATCGACTTTTAAAGTTAATTGCCCAGAATCACCACTTTTATATGTCACACTTTTTCCAGTATCAATATCATCCACATATAATCTTACAATATCACTATCATTTAATTTTTGCAATAAAAAAGTATAGCTTCCCTTCTCAGAAACCTTAACACTTGTTATTTCTTGTTCACCTATCTTTGCAGTTATCTCAGTGCCCGTTCTAGCAGGCCTATCATTGATATAAACATCACCAGAAACAATCATTGGCAGTTCTGGTGGTGCTGCAAGGACAAGATTAAAATTTATTGTTAGAACAAGTGTGAAAAAAAACAATAAGAAGAGTTTTTTCATTTTACACCTAGTTGGTATATGTTATTTCCTCAGATGTATATAACCAATAACCTTCTCCAGGAGTCATGTCTGTGAATGAGTAGCTTGCCACCCCTGTCTTCAAATTATTTACTTGGAAAATAGTTCCATCGTACCTCAATAAGAATGCTTGGTTCACATCAGGATTATCCTCAAAAACATAACCTATTGCTTCTACCACAGGTTGTTCTTCGTCTTCCATACTCATGTGACCTATCAAATTCCATCCTGCATAGAATGTTCTTGTTACTGATGGTAGACATCCTCCTGGTAAGCCACATTCTTCATAATTTATTGGAACTTCTTCTCCACCAGATTGAATCCAATAACCAATTCCAGGATCTATTCCTATTGGTGTACCCCAACTATTTCCTGGTGTATTATAACTCCACACTTCAGTACCGAATAAAGAATTATCTACTAAAGTCTTTGGAACAGAGATTAAATTCCACCCACTAACCAAGTCCAATACTAAATCACTTACAGTCACTGTTAAAGTATCACTTCCACCATCCAAATCATTATCTGTTACAGTCACTGTTACTGTATAAACACCATTGTCAGTATATGTGTGTGGGAATGAAATTGGGCTTGTAACAGTTCCTAAATCATCAATATTACCATCATCCCAATTAATTATGACTGTATGTGTATCACCAACACCAACATCATCAAATGATGAAGTAAGAGTTACAGTGTCTACCACAAGAATATCTTGATCTGCACCCGCATCAACAACCGGAGCAACATTATTTACTATGACTGTTAAAGTATCACTACCAATTCCACCATCATCGTCAGTTACTGTTACAGTCACTATGTAACTACCATCATCAGAATATATATGTGTGTTTGTAATAGGACTTGTTACACTTCCTAAATTATCTACAGAAGATTCGTCTCCCCAATTAACTGTTGCTGTATGCGTATCAGCGCTGCCCGCATCAGTGAATGTAGGACCAATAGTTACCAACTCACCTTCATCCGCAGTTTGATCTACACCCGTTTCAACAACAGGGTCAGCATTACTCACAGTTATGGTTACATCCTCTGAATCTTCCATATATCCATCCCCCACTGTAAATGTAACAACAGGGTCAGTATCATCATCTGTAGGAGTCCAGCTAAATACTTGTGTATCAATGTTAAAACTTGCTCCTGTTGGAAGACCACTTGCAGAGTAAGTTAAACTATCTTCATCATCATCTGTTGCTGTTATAGTAAATGTTAAGAAGGAACCTTCAACTGCTGTGTCTTTATTGCCAATCGGATTAAGTACAGGCGCATAAAATCTTGTAAATGTGGTATCTTCTGCCCAAGGATTGAATTTAACATTATCACTTATAGAATCTCCTGTTCCACTTGGATTACTTGTAGCATGTGTTGGTCCAGATGCGTCTCCCCACCAGTTATTTGTTGCGTCAAGAATTCCGGTGCCACCGTGGCGAACGCCAGCATTGGAGTTCCCTGTGAAGCTGTTGCCGTTGACGTGGACCACCTTGCCGATGATGTCATGGCCGTCCTTGATTGCGAACCCAATGTAAGAATCCGTGACGATGTTGTTGGTCACCGATACCGGGCCGATGAGAGTCCCTGCCCCATACGGGTCGGTAGAATCAACGCCGTAGAGGCGGATACCAGCCCTAGGGTTCACATTATAAGCGAGGTTGGCTCTAGTGATCACGTTACCCGTAATCATCAAGTTCTCGGATGACCCAGACGACTGGATGCCCGTTTTCTGGACGTCCTCGATGGTGTTTCCGGAGATGACCACTGTGTTAACCACACCATCGACCATGATTCCGCCGTATTGGGTGTTCCTGATCGTGTTGTCGCTGATCTCCCAGCCAGTAAGGAGGGTATCCAGAACCAGATATATGCCCGATCTGTCCGTTCCCATCACTCCATCGATGAGGTTGTCGGTGATTGTCCAGCCTGAGTTGACCGACCCACTGGTGGCCCAGACGCCGACCGCCGGTCCGTAGTTGTTCATGAAGCGGTTGGAACGAATTATGACGTTGCCCCAACCATTGCTGATGCCGTTCGCCGAGATTACGGAACCATCACGACCTGCCCCGGGGACCGCCGGGTCTGGGGCTTGGAATGTGAACCCTTCGATAGTGAGCGGATTCACATCTGCGCCAGATGGCAGCAGAACCGACACGGTGATGACCGCTTCCGCGACCCGCGATCCTGTATTTGGGCTTATACCCACATTAGGTCCTTGAAGAGTGAGCGGCTTGGCGATGACCAGGGATTCGGTATAAGTCCCAGCAGCAACATTCACAGTTCCACCCTCATTAACTGCATCTATTGCGTCCTGAATTTCGTCAAATGCATTAAAACCAAAATAGTGTACACCAGAATCACCTTCTGTATACCCATCATCTACATATATTGTATCTAAACTTACACTTGAAGAGAGTGTTGTCATGAGTGAATCAAGATACCATGGATCGTAGTCAACATTTTCACTTACATCATCACTTGGATTAGCATCTCCCCACCAGTTTAATGTTGCGTTTAAAAGAACATCACTCCAAACACCAAATATGACATTATTAATTATGCTGTTGAAATGTGCCTCTACACTTGGAACAACCCCCCCACTTGTGAAATCTCGTATAATCATTCCATAATCATGAGAATTTATTATATTATTTTCAATTGTTCCACTTGTGCTTTGTTCAGTTCCTCCAAAAGGACTTACTGTCCACATATCAGAATCCCATATTGCTATTCCGGTTGGGAATGCATTACCTACATGAGCAAGACCCATAATAGTATTATCGTGAATATTTACATCAGTTGCAGCAACAGTCCAAATTCCAAACTGGTTTCCTGTTAAAGTATTATCTGATATTTCAATTGTATCTGAACCAGACATATATAATAGAATACCTGTTGCCCCATCTGCATCTGGATCTGTGGAAGGGTCATTTGTGCCCCCATATGTTCCTGTCCATACGTTCTCAATTACTATGTTATTTGTTATTGTTCCTACAGCACCGAAACCAATTTGTATACCATTCTGAGCAATTGATGGTGTTGGACCAACTCCTGTTATAATATTGTCATGGATGTTTGCTATCATACCAGGATTGTTTGCAGTTATTCCATTTTTCAAATAACCAGAAACTACACTATTTCTTACCTCAACATTAACAGACGAACCGTATCCAGATAAGTACATACCATTACCCCCATTTATATTAATTCCTTCAACAGTCATAGAATCGATAAGACCGCCAGCATCACGATATAGAATTCCTATGAATCGTGCTGTGGAGGGTGTGGAAGAAACAAGCGATCCGTCAACTTTCATATTTTTTACAGTTATTTGAGTCCCCGACGCTGCATTTGTAACAATAATTCCTGCTGTATTTAGTGCACCACCACTAAATCTGTCGAATAGAGTAAAGCTATTTGCCGTAGTCTGAGAGGGTTGAACAATAGTTGTATCTCCTATTCCTTCCAATGTTAAACTTTTTGTAATAATTAATTGTTCATCATAAGTTCCTGCAACAATACTAATTGTATCTCCATCTTCTGCAGCATCAATTGCACCTTGAATAGTACTTGAAACTTTGAATTTTACAGGTGTTGAAGAAAATCCTTCATTATCAACATAGTCTTTTGCAGCAGCACATACCCAAGAAGGTTGGATAATTGTTTGGGGGTCTGTTAAAGTATAATCCTCATAAGTTGTTGAACAAGATTCTATTTCAGATAAAGAAACATGTAATAGGGATTCAACACAATCTCCAGTAGAACAATCAACACCCGCTTCTGCATCTGCAGTTTGACTAACTAACCAACCCACAGGAGCCCCTAAAACACTCACGGTTGGTCCTATTGTATCTAAAGTTATTGTATCTAAAGCTTCTCCGGTATTTCTTGCAAGATCTGTCGCAGTTGCCGTAATAGTATTACTTCCCTCTGTCAAAGGAACGTCGGCAGAGTATGTTCCGGTTTCTAATGTTGCCAAAACACCATTTACAGTTATGGTGCCCATATTTGTTTCTGTGAATGTTCCTGTGATTGTTTGTGTTATAGTAGCCGTTGGAGTATCTACAGGGTCGATAGTTACAACAGGATTAGTATTATCAACAGTAAACTGTCCAGATTGATGAAAAACAGAACCAGTATCAAAATCTTCTATTAATATTAGATAATTTTCATCATCTACAGAACTTGTATCCCAAGCATATGAACCACTAGTGGCGAGAACAGTGGTAATTGGAGCACTTCCATCACCAGGAATTTTCCAGTAAATTGTAATTTTATCAGAACCAGTTCCATCACTAGTCCAAGTTATATCTTGAACCTCACTCCACATATCATCCCCAACAGGACTAGTAACAGTTATGCTTGTAATAGCAGCACTAACAACACCAAAAAACCCGACGATAAATATTAAGAAAATTAATGGAAGAAGGAAGTTCTTTCTTGTTTCCATATCCCCATCAAAAACAAACGCTATTTAAGTATTTTTATCTTTAAAGAAGTATTTCCCAGTAACTACTTTATGTCGTTACTTAAAACCGATGAACAAAGAAAAATAAAAAATAAAAAAAATAAATTTATTTGTGAGCTCCAAATCCTGCTGGGTTTACCAATGCCTGAATTCCGTGTTCTGGAACTGAAGGGTCATTTGAAACTTGTTGAATTCTTACATAACTTCCCCATATTATCTCCCCGCCGGTGTTATCATCAAATCCATCATTATTAGCATCAACAACTCCACCAGAAGGATATACTATCTTTACAAAGTATGTCCATTTTTTACCGTCGGGATTTGTTCCACTTTGATGATTAGTTAACCATGATCCTTCACAAGCAGAACTTCCTTCCTGTGGCGTCCCAGCACATCTAACTCTGTCTTCATTAAGCCACTCATCGCTCCACTTCATTTGTAGCCCCACATCACAATATGGTCCTCCACCAATAACCCTGTCAGCGTCGCAGTACCTGCCATTAAACATATTGGCTTGATAGTTATATCCAAATTCGTCAAATGCCCCATTACCTTTTCCTGCCGGTCCTTTTCCGGTAACACGAGCACTAAGAGCAATTCTTTCTGGACCTAGAATATCTTCGGAATTAGCCTCACATCCGACCAATAAACCCGCCAAGGCTCCTGTTAAAGCAATACGTCTCAAAGTTTTTTTCATTTATTTATACCCCCTTTCATTCGCTTTTATCATTCTTTTCCAACTCTTCTAAAATATATAAACATTCTCGTCCTTAAAAAGATATTTCCTAATAACTCCCCCAAAAAACCAACCCACCAACATCATCTCTCAGAAAAATCGTGTCGTCTGTATTATTCAGAAGAAATTTGCTTTTGATATTCAGAATCAAAGTGAGCCACAGCAGCATTCCTATAATTTTTTATGGCATCAATGGCTGCCTGATATTCGGGTAAACTTTTAAGGTCAAGCCCATGAAATCTCATCTCAAATCTCATAGTTATTCTTTCTAACTCCTTCGGGGAAAAAATCCTTCTCATTCCTCTTAATATTGCGAGGTGCGTATCATTTGTTTCATCTGTCATTGATATTCCGCATGTTCCCTCTTATTTAATCATTATTGTGCTCTAATTTGTTGAGTCAATAACTCCCCCAAAAAACCAGCCTCCAAGTTAAGATTTATTTTCTTCGCCAAACAAAAAATCCAAGAATTCCAACAACTAACGCAACCACTCCAACCCAATTAGAAGTGTTTTGGGTTAGGCTACCAACAACATTTCCACTAATATTCGGAGACAAGAAAAACAATCCTATAATCAATCCCACCCCTCCTACAACTGCCGGCAAAAGTCCTTCGATCTTACTTGGTCTTTCTCTTAGGTTTACTGCGTGTTCTTCAATTCCTTGCACGTGTTCATATTCATGGTCTTCAAGTGTTCTGTCCTCTTCAAGAGTAAGAGCATGTTGTTCAATTCTTTCTAAATAAGCATTTCTGTCTGGTCCCTCATAACCTCTCGCATGATTAAGAGCCACTGTTAAAGCTCTTGATGCCCTTAATGCCTTTCCTTCTTCTATATATTTATCTGCTAAATTTAAACTTCTTTCTATACTCTCTCGATTATACTTTCCTTCTTTTCCCATTAATATTCCAAGAATCCCCTAATTTTTATACTTTTCTAAATTAACCATTAAATCTTCTATTCCTTCTTCGTAGCCCAAGACGAAATAATTATTATTCCGATTACTGCAAAAATTGTGACAATAAGAGCAGAGTAAAGTTCTGCAAGATACGGATAATTTGCAATTGTAGAAAATTTAATTTTTTCTTCAATGAATTTTACAATTAAATCTTTCCATGAGATCGCGATTACAAAAGAAAGCGCCGCAATTATTGCTGTCGTGGCATGATCTTTAAATTTAGAAGCAACAAAAGAGGA
Source organism: Candidatus Woesearchaeota archaeon (assembly GCA_964566405.1). GTDB lineage: Archaea > Nanobdellota > Nanobdellia > Pacearchaeales > GW2011-AR1 > ASMP01. The sequence continues at coordinate 26,115 of CAZMIN010000003.1, forward strand.
ACGCGTATAGATTCCTTTGGCCAACTTTTTATGTAAACGAGCCTCAACTTTCTCCTTAACATCTTTTTCTATCTTCTTCTTAACAGATTTAAGTTCTTTATCAACTTCTTTTTTAACAAGTTTTTTTTGATGGGGTGTAATCTTTTTTATTGCCATGATAGTTAAAATTAAAAACAATATTTAAGGGTTTCTAAACACTCTTCCACAAAACCAATTTCCCAGGAGAATCCCTGAGGAAAATCGTGTCGCCGGAAGCGGTTAGTTCTAATTCAAAAGAAACTTCTTCAGCTTCTTCTAATATTTCATCTGAGAAAATAAACTTTTTCCTGCCTTCTCCCTTTATCTGCCAGCCAGTTATATCACAGCTAAAACCACAGATATTTTTTACTGTATGACCTCTTATCTCCATGCATTCCGCACAGATGTTTTCTGAAGCCTCACATAAATTAATATTCTTATCAATACATCCTTCCCAGGCATTTTTGAACTCGTTGTAATGTTTATCTTTTCCAGAAGGGAAATAATAATTAGCAAATCCCTCTTCTATCAGCTTTAAATTAACATTTTCCCTATTAATATATACATATGCGAGGGTTCTGTCATATTTGTCTATTTTATCTTTTCCAAATTCGAGTCTGACTGTTTTATTCAGGACAAGATTTTCCAGAAATTCCTTTGCTTCCTGATAATAGGGCTCTCCTTTTTCAGGGGTGTTGATTCCCAAGAGTCTGACACTCGTATTTTCTATTGCAAATGTATCTCCATCGATAACCCTTTCAACCAGAACAAAATCCTCTTCTGTGAGAAATTTTCCAAGAGCCTTATCTAGGAAAGGATAGTTTATGGCTAAAAGAACCAGTATTAAAAACACTAAAAGAAGAATGTCTTTTTCCTTTGGACTCATTTAAGATTAAGGACTAAAACACTTTTAAAAATTTGTGTGGTAGAATAATGCGGGGGACAGGGTTCGAACCTGCGTAAGCACTAAGCTACAGCCTCTTAAGGGCTGCCCGTTTGACCACTCCGGCACCCCCGCATAGTTTTTTGAATAATATTTTCCTTAAAAAGCTTCTTCTTTTGGTAAGTTTTATAATCCCCTCTGCTATTTATATATTATGAAGAAATTGGTGGTAAGAGTCTTAAAAAAAGCATTAAAAGAAAAAGGAATCAATCTGAAAAACGAAGAAATAGAAAACATGATAGAGATTCCTTCCCCTGAAAGGGGGGACTATGCTTTCCCGTGCTTTTTTCTATCTGAGAGATTAAAAGATGAACCAACCCAGATAGCGTTGGAGATTAGGAAAAAGATTGGAAATGCCCCTGTGATGGAATTCGAAGCCATACAGACAATAGGGCCATACATAAACTTCTTTGTAAATCGAAAGAGTCTTGCGAGACAAACTGTCTGGGATGTGCTGACACAGAAAAAAAACTTCGGAAAATCAGACATAGGAAAGAGAAAAAAAGCCATCGTAGAGTTTTCTTCACCAAACATAGCAAAACCGTTTGGTATAGGACACCTGAGATCCACAATCATAGGAAATTCCCTGGCAAACATTTTAGAATTTCAGGGATTTAAGGTGATAAGAATGAACTATCTGGGGGATTGGGGAACCCAGTTCGGAAGACTCCTGGCGGGATATGAAAAATTCGGAAGTGAAAAAGAATTACAAAAAAATCCAATACAACACCTTCTCCAGATTTATGTAAAAGCTAATAAAAAAATTTATGATAAAAAATCCAGAGAGTGGTTTAGAAAACTAGAGGAAAGAGATAGAAAAGCCACAATCTTGTGGAGATTTTTTAAGGCTTACAGCGTAAGGGAATTCAAGAGTGTTTACAAAAAACTAGGTGTTGATTTTGATGTCTACGAAGCAGAGTCTCTCTATAACAAAAAATCAAAAATAATTTTAAAGGAGTTGAGGGAAAAGAAACTCTTGAAAAAGAGCAAAGGTGCTTTAGTGGTAGATCTAAAAGAGTATGGATTAGGTGTCTGTCTGATAGAAAAGAGCGACGGCACCACACTATATGTAACGAGGGATTTGGCCGCGGCAATAGCAAGAGCCAAAAAATATAAATTTGAAAAAATGATTTATGAAGTCGGTCAGGAACAAAAATTATATTTTAATCAGTTGTTTAAAATTTTAGAATTAATGGGTTATGATTGGGCAAAGAACTGTGTTCATGTAGATCATGGATTATATCTCGATAAGAACGGAAAGAAATTTGCGACGAGAAAAGGAAAAATGGTTTTTATGGAAGATGTCCTCGATAAGACCACCACCCTTGCAAAAAAAGAAATTATAAAAAGAGGTAAGAAAATTATAAAAAGAGAATTAGAAAAGAGGGCATTAATAGTTGCGATAGCAGCGATATTTTATGGAGATTTAAAAAATAACAGAGTAAAAAATATTGTTTACGATATTAAAAAATTCATTTCTTTTGAAGGAGATACAGGCCCTTACCTTCTCTACAGTTATGCAAGGGCGAGTTCTATTTTAAGAAAAACAACTAATAAGGACAAGTTTAAGGTATATGATTTATCTCCTAAAGAAGTGGCTTTAGCGAAAAAACTCTCAATCTTTCCGGAAGTAGTTTCTAAGGCTTACAGAAACCTTAACCCGTCGATAATCGCTAATTATTCTTACCAGCTCTCCCAATTATTTAATGAATTTTATCAGCATTGTCCTGTCATAGGATCAAAGGAAGAAGCTTTTAGATTAGCTCTCGTAGAGGCATTTCGACAGGTTCTAAAAAATTCTTTGGGTTTACTCGGAATAAAAACTTTAGAAGAAATGTAAGCAAAAGTATATAAACAAAATTTTCTTCAAATAATTATTCAAAAAAGGAGGCAAAAAATGGTTCAAACAAAAAAGATGAACGAATCTTTCTTTGCAAAACTCTTAAAAGAGTTTGACGTTGCAGGTGAGTTGGTTCGGTCTCGACAGGATGAGAAGCAAGGACTTCTGGATGAGTTTGATGCAGAGTCCAAGAGGTTTTTCTTTGGTAAGATTTCTGAAAGAGCACTATCAGCTTCTGTTAGAAAGACAAACAAAGAACTTTCCAGACTAGACGGAGAAATAAGAGCAAACATAGCTAAAGGTAGAAATGCCGGAGACAGGGCAATGACTTTGACTTCTGCGCAGGCACCTGTGAGATATAGAGCAACCCTTTCTGGAATTGTTGGTGGAGGATTGAAAACAAAGAAGAAGAGAAAGGCAAAAAGAAAGGTAGTTAAGAAAAAGGTTAAGAAGAAAACTGTTAAGAGGAAGGCAAAGAAGACGAAAGCAAAAAGAGCAACAGTTAAGAAAAAAACTGTTAAGAGAAAAGCAAAGAAGAGAAAAGTAGTTAAGAAAAAATCTCGAAGAAAAAAGAGATAAATCAAAACTTATTTAAATTGTTTTTTTCTTAAGATAGTATATAATTAAATAAAAAGGAGGTCTAATATGGCAAAACAAGGAGGAAGAGTATTGAACTTCATCGCTTGGTTGACAGGAGTGCTCGTTTCCCTATCGATTGGAT
>CAZMIN010000003.1:29646-34354 GCA_964566405.1 Candidatus Woesearchaeota archaeon
ATTCGCAATGATTGGTGGAACTTTGACACTACCGGTGTGGTTAGGAGGCGGTGTTTTAGCAACAATAGTTGGATGGGTTGTAGTTATAACAACCGTAATCGGCGCTGTTATGGCAATACTACAAAAATAAAGTTTGATCTTTAATTTTTTATTTTTATTTTTTATTTGTTCTTAGAGAATTCTGTGTTTATTAGTTCTACAGAAATAGATGAATCTTGATTTATATAATTCCCTAACAAATTTATTTTAAGAATTATCTAATATTCATATTTGCCATTTTAGTTCTTCAGCCATTTTTTGGTAAGGATCAAAAGGATAATCGGGTCTTCTATCTCTCCTATTACGACGAGTTCTCATAAGATCCATTCCAAATCTTTCGGCAACTCTTGAAAATGTTAAATCTTCTACCTGTAAATCAGAGAAATTTTGTTGTCTCAAAAATTCTTCGAAAAGAGGCCACCAGGCAAGACCGGGAATACCAGACATATGGGATTATTTAGCTTCTCGTTTAATGTATGTGGGGCATGATCTGTTTCTATCCAATCAATTTTTCCATCTCTTAATAATTGGAAAATTTCTTCTCTAGGCCCTGGCCCTCTTAATGGTGGATTCATCTTCCAAAGAAGCCCATTTTTATCATACATCTGATTCCAATCATAAATAAAGTGATGGGGACAAATCCCACACGATACATCCATACCTTGTTCTTTCGCTTCAACCACCAAATCAACCGCCTTAGGTGAAGATATATGTGCAATATGTAATTTTCCTTTAAACCTAGTTTCATGAACTAGTCTTAACTGATCGCTTACAGACTCAACTTCTGCGTTCTCTGGCCTAGCAAAACAATGACTTACCGGTTGTTTGGGATCCCAAAGTTTTGGCTTCAAATGGGATTCTTTTTCACAATGTACAGCAAGAACACCATCGTAGCCTTCTTTCGCCAGTGTTCTGTAAACTGCTCGCTGGTCTTCTTCAGTTATTACCCCTAAATTTCCAACAGAATGCCCAGCATATAGCTTCATCCCTATTACTCGCTGAAATTCTCTGTAAATTTCTACAGCGCATTTAACTTGTTCGGGATCTGCTGTAAGCCCCATATAAACTCCATAAAATACTTCTGGCACGTCAGCATTTCTTGCAAGTCTCAATCTATCAACAATCAAATCTCTCGTCATAATTGGGGGGTCTGTATTTGGCATATCAAATACAGCATCAAGACCAGAATCTCGAGCCACCTCTAACCCATGTCTTATAGTTTCTTTGTGTTGTTGATTAAAATCCCTAAAATGAACATGTGAATCTATATACATTCTTTAAGTATAATTTTAGTATTTAAAAGAATTTATTTACTGGTTACTGAATAAAGTCAGAAAAGATATATTCTAAAAATCAACGAACAGGCTTCATATCTTTCCACGCAAGATCAAACAATTGTTCGAGAGCGAGAGCGAAGAATTCTGTATTTATCCAAACACCTATATCATAGTTTGGATGGAACTTCTCATCATCGAGAAGCATGAACATTAACTGGTTTGAATCAATAACAACGAATCTCGCCTTCATCTTTTCTAAATTCCTCACCTCTGCAACTTTTTTAAATTCTTTAGCCACCTTTAAATTGTTGCTGTTGATAGGGGCAGCGATTCTTACCCTTACCCCCCTCTTCTTACACTTTTCTAAACTCGGCATGAGTGCCTCTAATTTTCTGCTAAGGCCTTCTTCAGTGGTTATGATTGTTATCGTTTTTTCAGCATCTCTTACCATCATGTCAAGATGATTGTAGAGGTTTTGTCTTCCTCTTAAACTTCCTGAAAGGTCAGAGGGTTCTACAAATTTAATCCCTTTGGTGAATAATGTGCTTAGTTCTTCCAATACATCATCTCCTTTGAGGGTCTCGAGCCTTTGTGATTTTTCTTTAGCATCCCTCATCAAATTTTTCTTTACCCTCTCCACGACTTCTTCTGGTTTGAGTGCAACAAATTTAATCGGCTTTCCAAGCTTCATAATGATAAAACCTTTTTTCTCCAGACTCTCAAGAATATCATATGTTCTCGATCTAGGAACATCAGAAATATTGCTCAATTCCCCTGCTGTAGAAGTCCCTCTTGAAAGAAGGGCAGTCCATACTTTAACCTCATACAGATTCAAATCAAAAATTTTTCTTAACCGACTCAAAAATTCATCTTTTACGATCATTTTATTTTTTTAGTTGGTGATTTCTATTTTTAAAGATTGTTATGATAAAAGAGTAACCTAATTGGATTACTTGTCGGTAACGATTATTACCATCTTTCCCCTTTTATCTTTTATTTTGAAGTCTATTTGATTTTTAAATCTTTCCTTGCTAGTTGTAACAACTTCGAGTCTTTTTGAGTTTGTTCTATCTTTAATGAATTCTTTTTGTTTTTCCAGGATTTTTTTGAATTTATCGTCGGTAATCAAGAATAATTCAATCGTGTCTTTCTTCTCTAGACCCAATTTTTTCCTAAATGCCTGGACTTGTCTGGACATCTCTCTGGCATATCCTTCCGCCTCTAGCTCTGGTGTCATGGTTTTGTCTAGTTCAACTTTCCAATTACGTGAGCCAGTTATCTTCTTCCATTCAACCTTCTTAACGTTTAATTGTTTTGTTATGATTTCTTCTAACTTTTTATCTAGCTTTACATAATAATGGATTTTAGCTTTAGTAAGAGGCCATCGCAGTCCAACCCCCACTTTATCTCTTTCTGCTAATCCCATCTCAATAATTTTTAATGTATTCCACATATCTCTCTCTAATTTTTTATCAATCTTCTTATCTGCCTTGGGCCAGGAACACAAATGCACAGATTCTTCTTTGACAATTTCCTTCTCCCTAAAATCCTGCCAGACTTTTTCTGTTATGAATGGGGAAACTGGGGCTAATAATTTTAATATTTTTTCAAGACAGAGGGCAATAACCATTTCCTGATTCTTGTTATCTCTGCTGATCTTTACATAATTCCTGGATAGGTCGTTTAAAGTAAAATCAGAAAGATTTCTCACAGCAGTATGCACCTCGAAGTTTTCAATGTCTTCCAGATACTTCTTCACAAAACTATTTAACTTAGACAAAATCCATTTGTCTTCTATCTTTTTTACACCAATCTTTCCTTTTCTCGCAAGATTTTTTAAATTCCATAATACATTCATAATTTTCCAAATCTCTTTCTTTGCAATACTAATGTTGAACTTTTGAACTTCATACGGCGCAGTCTCCCAACAAAAATAATATCTCAAGGAATCCGCACCTAATTCTCCCAGGGATTCTTCAGCAGTTGTAATATTCCCAACAGATTTTGACATCTTGTTACCCTTTTCATCGAGAACCCAACCAATCATACTCACTTCCTTATACGCCCTTTTGTTAAATACAGCACTAGAACAAAACATTAAAGAATAGAACCAACCCCTTATCTGATCCTGGGCTTCGTTAATCCTTGTAACAGGGAAATGATTTTCAAATAATTTTTTGTTTTTGAAAGGATATCCCATGCTCGCCCAAGGAGCTACTCCAGAATCAAACCAAACATCAACAATTCCTTTTATTTTTTTCATATCTTTCTTACATTTAGGACATTTTATTTTGATATTTTCGACAGCATGGAGATCACCGACGTTCTTTTTGGAAAGTTTCTCAAGTTCTTTCTTGCTTTCAATTACTATTTCGTGGCCACAGTCACACTTCCAGACCGGGATAGGGGTACCCCAATACCTCTGTCTAGAGATGTTCCAATCTTCTGCACCCAAAATCCAGTTCTCAAAATGACCTTTTGCAAAATTAGGATACCAAGAAACTTTCTTATTCTCTCGCAATATTACCCCCCTCAATTTATCAACTTTGAAGAAAAGCTGGTTACTCAATCTAAAAATTAAAGGACTCTTACACCTCCAACATAAAGGGTAACTGTGAGTTATAATTTCTTTGTGGAGTAATTTCCCTTCTCTCTCTAGAGTTTCTATGATATCTTTATCAGCATCTTTTACAAAACCAGAAAAGCCAGCACCCTCTATAAATTCGGCTCTATCATTTAAGGGAGAAACGTGCGATAATCCGTAATGTTTTCCGACCAGATAATCTGTCTTACCATGACCAGGGGCTGTATGGACTATCCCTGTTCCTTCATCCATCGTAACAAATTCTCCAAAAACATCTTTAACTTTTCCAGAAACTTCTTTTTTCGCTCTAATTTTTGAAGCAACCCTCTCTTTCAAAAGAGGAATAGATGCAACAATTATATGGGCCTTACCATCCTTACCCTGTCCTAACCCTCTCTGTAATGGGGTATCTAGTAATGGTTCATATTTTTTCCCGACCAATTCTTTCCCCTTAAAAGTCCCGATAATCTTATACTTAATTCCGAACTCATCTAGCTTACTCAATCTTTTTTCACCGATTATTACTTTTTTCCCATCTATATTTACCTTTGCATATTTTTCCTTAGGGGCAACAGCGATGGCAACGTTTGATGGGAGCGTCCAGGGGGTTGTTGTATAAATCAATAAATGTTCGTTAGAATCTTTTAATTTAAAGAGAACATAAACTCCAGGATCCTTAAGGTCTTTATAGCTATCTGTGACCTCATATCCTGCAAGACTCGTCTCACAATGAGGGCACCACATGACAGGTCTTTTTCCTTCATAGATCATTCCTTTCTTATGCATTTGAGCAAAAGCCCACCATGCA
>CAZMIN010000004.1:0-30941 GCA_964566405.1 Candidatus Woesearchaeota archaeon
GTTCATGAGTATAAATAGGTTCAAGATCTCCATCCCATGAAACCTTCCATTGTTCAATACCATTTTGGTCTAATTGAGAGATGAACATCGGCCATGAATTAGGATAAGAAGTTAATTGAACACTTCCAACATAAATCATCCCATCTTGTTCCACAAGACGTAATTGTAAAGCGTCATCATAAATTCTCTCCCATAAAAGATTTCCATCTCTGTCTAACTTACGTACAAAGCTAGCAACATCCCAAGCACCCCCTGTGTCTTTAAAATCTCCGCTTGCTAGGATATAATCTTGATTTACGGAGAGCCCAGATATACGACTATTTTCTCTGAGAGTCAGACGCTCTAAAAAACTACAATTAGGGTCTGCTATGGCCATATAACCCTTATCTTCTCCAATGTAAATTCTGTTATTAAAATATTGCATTACGCTTCCTCCTGTTCCTTTAAATTTATTTAATATAGGATCTATGATAAATGTTCCTTCACCATCTATCTCTCCACATAAAGTATTTCGGGTAGCAGGAGGTCCACCATCAGATCCGGTAACAAAAAGAGAATTCCTATTAGAAGAAATTATATCCAGAATCCCAACTCCTTGTCCTAATTCACGAGTCCATTTAACATTTCCATTTGAATCTAATCCTCCAAGAACCCCATATGATGCCCCTCCAGAAATAGAGAATCCCGCAAAAACTGTTTGATCCGAAGAAGTAATTCCTATTTCCTGCGCTCCTTCTTGTCCCCTTCCAAAATCAACATTACGAACCCACATTGGTCCTGATTCAGAAACATCCAAAACTCTGCCTTCAAGAGTTATTTTTTCAGGGCTTCCTTCTCGCGTAAGTTCAATCGAATAAGGAACAGGGTCTGGTCCTGAAATTTCGGGGGCTTTTATTTTCAAAACAGTATCGTTAGGGAAGGCGCCTAAACTTGCCTCCACACCTGAAGAGGTAACACCTGTATAACGAACAGGATTGTCTCTTGTGTTTTTATCTGTCGCCCTTTTCAAATACACGATTATAGAATCTCTTTCATTCACGTCCAAATTTAATCCACTAAGATCTGGAGCTTCAGATTCGTATCCTGGAACATTTGTTCTTACAGTATCATCCAATACCACAAATTCATAATCTCCTTCCAGGTTATCTTCAAGGGTTTCAGAATAATTTGGTCCTGTGATTGTTTTAGTTTCGAAAAGACTTCCGTTATACAAAGTCTTTCTTGGTGCACTATCAACATTTTTAAGAGAAGCTGTGTATCTTATGTCATCACCATTAATAAGTTGGGCTGATTGTGAAACAGAGGGAACAACAGGCTCTACACCATTATCACCACAACCAAGCATTGCTCCCAACCCCAAGACGCCGGCTGTAGCAATTGTGTAAACACCTTTTCTAAATCCATTCAATTTATCTGTTAAATAACTGGCCATTTTACGTTATTATTAGTATATTAAAATATAAAAAACATACCTTTTAAACCTTTTTATCTGTTACTATTATAAAGGAGGTATACTTTCATTTCTCATCCAAAATCATTCCTGTAGAATTCGTGTCGATCCTGTTGCTCCAATTGCTCCAGTCAAACCTGTTTGCTGTGAATCTATAAGAAACCTCTCCTGCTTGGTCACCTGATATCTTAAGTTTGTTTTCTGATGGATTCTTCTCATACCAAACATTTCCGTTGAAAGCAGGTGTAAGCATTATTTGTAGATTTTCCATCTGTTCTCCAAAGTCTGTTGTCTGATAGAAGAGCCACAAGTCAGAGCCAACTTCCAGATTCTTGAAATCTACCGTGTAATTGCTATTTAATATGACTGTTCCTGTTACTTCTTCTTTAACTCCTCCTGACATTCCAGGCAAGAAAGTTGCATATTTTGTTCCAGAGATATCGTAGATAGGGTCATATGTGTTTGCGTCGATTTTGTCTACACCAATAATATCGTTGCTGTTCATGTCTAGATTTCCACCTTGAAGGTCAATCTCATCAGCAGAGGTAACAATAAATCTTATATCATAATCTACTCCGCTTGCACCATGGTTGAAATCCAAATAAACCCCATTTGTTCCAGCTAATTCCATAGCAGCATAACTACCAGCTACAGCCATTTGAATACCTTGTACATTTGGTGTAGAATCTGAAGTTGTTCCTGTAACATGAAGCGATCCCGTTGGGCTCGCCGTCCCGATTCCGACCTTTCCATTAAGATATATATCAGTATCCGTTAAAGTTAAAGTTCCTGTATCATCTTGAATTCCGCCCCTTACGTTTAAAATTCCCTCAAAATAAGATGTTCCTGTACTACTGTATATACCATCTGCAAAAGTAACATAACTAGTATCTGTGTCAGAAATCGTGCCTGTACTAACTGTTATACCAACTGTCTGACATGTGCTGTCTAACGAGCATGCATATGAATTTGTCGCCGACGTTGCAGTTGATGCGCTGGATACAGATAAAGCATTTTCATTTTCACATGCACCATCTCCTTTATGAACTTGTGCTGCACCACAGTTCCCCATGGTTTCTCCTAGACTAAAACCATCTGTAGTTGCGGCATTTACACAATTACCTGTAACAGCCACACCAGTTGCCGAGACAGTAACACAACTGCCAGCACCTATACTAAGTACCTCTGAGGTAACTGTGATTCCAGCCCCATCGTGCTCGCTCGCGTGTGCTTCTTCTTCGAAGTCCTGACAAGAATAGCCTCCTGTTGTCGAGACCCCTCTAGCCCCTTGACCCGAAGTACATGCTGTATCGAAGAAGCTGTTTATCGTCGTCACAGAATCTAATGTTGTTTCCAGACTCACTGTTCTCGTCGATACATCTATGTCTGTTCCTGCTATTGGATACTCGTTTCCTATGTTTGAATCTGCGTCGTTTACAGAGTCAATATTCTCTGTTGTTATTCTCTGGTTTCCTATATACATCGCAGTGCTTCCGGTCCCTCCTGAAGCATCATCAAACTCATTGTTTGCTGCATCTGCTCCAATTCTCACCCCACTCGGAAGATAAATTTCATCTATTAATTCTGAATCATCAACACTATTCGCTGCAAGTTCTGTGGCATCTATTGTATTTTGAGCTATTTGAGCATCTGATATACAAAGAGCTGTAACACTCAAACCACCGGCATCTTGAGTCAAACAAGTACCCCCTGCAACCGTAAGAGTACCAGAAGTTGTAATAGTACCTCCACTTATTCCGTTTCCAGTAGCCACACTTGTTACTGTTCCTGTGTTTGTAGTTGCTCCCACTACACAACCACTTACTTCTGCACATGTTTGGTCGTCTGTTCCTGTTCCGTCTCCGAAACTGGCTTTGGTGTCACATACCCCATCTCCCATTAGTACACTTTCTGCTGCACAGTCTGTATCTGTTACGGCAAGAGTCTGACATGAAAGAGTACCTGCCGAATTAATACTTGCAACTCCTTGTGATGTTGTACATGTGCCGTCAAAGAAGTTGGCTCCATCATCTCTAATATCCCCCCCACCTACATCAAGGTCTAATGTTATATTAACATCATCATTTAGGAATAAGTTCCCACCGTCGTCACTTATTCCTCCTCTAGCTTTAAGGTCATTAGTAAAATAGGCTGTCGAAGCAGAAACAAAAATTCCTGTTGAAAATTCACATAAGTCATTAGTACTTGTGCCATCACAATCTATATTTGGATAATTACTGGCATCACTTATCGTTATTCCGTTAGCATCTACTTCTCCTATGTCTATAGCAACCCCTCCTGCACCTGTTATGTCTCCTCCGCTTACTATTAAATCATCTGTAACAGTTAACCCTGTTGCAGCAAAAGTTCCTTCAACAATATTATTAACTCTAAACTCAACTATATTATCTGTATCAACTCTAACCGCCCAAGAAGCATCATCATCCAATAAACCAACTTCTGTAGTTGTAGCATATATATAACCATCTGCAATGCCGTCAGAACCAGATAACTTAAGTCCTGAAGCAGTCGTTCCACCCCTAACCGAGATTGTATTATACTCTCCTGTTAAAATCGGGGTGGTTATTGTTGGTGAGGTTGCAAACACCCAGTTACCAGAACCCGTTTCACCAGTAACTCTACTCGCCCAATTAGAAGAAGCTGTTGAATCAATATTAGTATAAACATGATTGTGTGAATCGTCCAGAACTTGTGGACTAGGATAAGTTCCTGAAAGATCCCCACTTGCCGTACCTGTCGGTGGTGCTCCTCCTGCTGTGGTAGCGTAAGGTGCTGTAATGCTTGGACTGTTAGTTAGAGTTATTGTGTTTCCACTTGTTCCAAGGTCCTGGGTGTTTGTGTTGTCTAAATAAACACTACCCTCTGACCCATCCAACAAATCAGCATCCAATCCAGAACCAGCACCGTCGTTGCCACTGGTCCAAAATTCAGCCCAGCCAGACCACGCCCCCGAATACCTGGTTCGATAATAAGGACCCTCGCCTGAGCTACTATATGGAATAGCAAACTGATTCATGTTTCCACTACCATCTTTTGAAGAATATTCAAAACTAAATGGATGAAAATAGCTTCCTGAACCAGGTCCATCTGTTGCAGTTCCAAGAAGCAGGGTGTATCCATTTCCTGAACGTGCGTTCGAAACATCGCTCCAATTAAGTGTTCCTGCTGTTGTTTCTGCTCCCATTCCACCAATGAGTTGCCCTGAATTTACTGTGAGCTGTTGGAATGTCGGACTGCTCGAAGTCGTCAGATGCTGTCCTGTGTTGTATGCCAGTTGTGTGTCTCCGATGCTGTCTGCCTGTACAGAAACTACAACTGTTCTTGTACCTGATTCTATAGTATCAATTGTTCCACTGCCTGCAATTGTGGCTGTCTGCCCATTGGATACTGTCTCGCTTCCGCTGTCTCCTGCAATTGTCCAGCTGCTCATTGTTCCTCCTGAGTTATCATCAGAAGCACAATCCCAATTATTAGCCCCAGTCCTTTTCAAAATCTGACCATTTGAGCATGTGAGTCCGTCTGGCAAAAGTTCGCCATCAAAATCCAGGTTACCCCCAACACCAATATTATCTCCTACCCAAAGACTACGCCCTCCTAAGGCTGTTAAATTACCTATAGCATTATTATATGAAGTGTCTAATCCCAAATTTTCAGCAAGTATTCCTTCTGCAGAACCTCCATCTAAAAATTGGAAGTAATCGTTACCAGTATCTATACCCATTCTCATCCCGCTAGCACCTGTGCTTTCAAAATATATATCGCCTCCATCCACTACAAGATCATCATTAATATAAACAGCATCATCTTCATCATTTAGATAGCCATCCGAACTAATAACTAAACCAGTGGCTTCTGCGCCAATGATTGCATTTCCAATAACTTCAAGTTTTGCATCTGGACTAGTCGTCCCGATTCCGACGTTTCCATCCCTATCTATTCTCATTACCTCGGTCGTATTAAGAGCCCCCGTTGACCTGGTAAAGAAGGATAAATATCCATCATAATTTCCTGTGGTGCTATCATCCTTTTCGCCAGTAATGGCCGCCCATTCAGTATATGCCCCTGCATCAGTGTACTTTCCACCAAAAGCGATGCCTCCACCAACTCCTGCAGCTTGTGCAGATGAATCATACAGCACCAATTGATTGTAATGTTTGTTGGCAGGAGTATCTGAAACAATATCTAACTTCCCGTTAGGACTATCCGTTCCGATTCCTACATCACCCGCAGAATCAATAAACATTTTTAAGGTTCCTGCGGTTCCAAAAGCCAAGGTGTCTGCAGCAATATCACCCTCAACACCCTGATAATAAGAAACCCTTCCACGATAAGCTTCATTTCCTGTTGTGCCGTCAGCGAAGTAAATGCTTCCTTTGTTTGTTGTTCCCGTGCTTATCGTTAATCCTGCTTGACCGGCTTCATTAATAACTAAATTATTTGCATCAGCATTATAACTACTAGGACTCGCCGTTCCGATTCCGACGTTGTTTGTACCAGCATCAACAAAAAGAGTATCTGTATCTACAATAAAATCAGCACCTCCTGTAATTCTAACACTTCCCGAAGAATAACCTTCTCCTAAATCTAATGTACCACTACTAGTTGCAGTACCTTCTATTGCTCTAATTCCTTGAAAATAAATTCTAGTATTAGAACCTGCAAGATTTATTCCCCCCAAGTTTCCAGTATTTGTAATTGTTAATAATCTATTTGTATCATTAAAAGTCATATGTTCAGCTACACTAAATGTGGTACTAGGACTCGCCGTTCCGATTCCGACATATGTTCCATCATCGTAAATAATAGAATCCCCAAGATTTGTGCCATTAGACCATTTTGCAATGTAGTTTGCAGTTCCGCCTCCTGTTATATTTCCGCCTCCGCCCCCACCACTAACAGTGCTTAAACAATTTCCTCCTGTGATACAAATATCTCCTCCTGTTGCATTTATATCTCCTGCAACTTCTAATTCCTCACCAGGAGTTGAATCTCCGATTCCGACGTTTCCAGAAGCATCTATCACTAAACGGTTAGTTTCAGAACCTTCTATACCTCCCCAGATACCAAATGAGTTTCCTGCAGAAGGACCTATGGAATCTCCAACCCGAATATCCCAGATTGCATTTGCTCCACTTGAAGCATTGAATCTAAGTGTTGCATTATCAGTACCTTCATGAATCGTTAGTTGTTCTGAAGGACTGCTCGTTCCAATTCCGACGTTTCCATCCTTATCTATTCTCATAGCTTCAACCACAGGGTCTCCTGCTGTAGAACTTCCTTTTGTAAAGAACGCCAAACCCATATTATCTGCGTCAGCTGCTTCCTGAACACCTACTATTGCGGCAGATTTATGCCCTTCATCTCCCAATTTTCCAAAAGTTATAGGAACTCCAAAATTTCCATCACCTGCTGCTATACTTGAACCATCGAGGTATAATCCTGTAAATGAGGTTGAAGATGTGCTAAATGTTACATCGTCAACAGACAACTTTCCTTGAGGACTCGTAGTTCCGATTCCGATGTTTCCATTTGGCAAGACTGACAACCTCTCAGTTAATGTTGTATCTGTCTTTAGGGATTTAGTTGCTATATATGCCCTTGCAATTCCGCCATCTACCCCGTTGGATACCGCAGCAAAACCAAAAGCTCCCGCTCTTTCAGTGCCGACATCAGTGGCATTATACGCAAAGACAATTTCTCCTCCAGCATTTGTTGTACCTGTATCCATCTGCAAAAGAATTCTTGCATCTTTTGCTCCTATTGTTGTAGTTGTCAGAGTTGTTGGTTTTATATGCAGAAGAGAACTTGGACTCGTAGTTCCGATTCCGACGTTTCCAGAAGAATCAAAAGTAACCCTATCAGTTCCCCCAGGAGTATCTGAGAATCTTAAACTATTATCTGTCCCAACATGTCTAATATTCCACAAATCAGATGACTCACGAAACTGCAGTATAGGATTAGAGTTAACACCTCCTCCATCTATCAATATTTTTCCTGGTGAACCTGCAACATGTAGAGTAGCGGCAGGACTCGTTGTGTTTATTCCGACCTGACCCTCATTATCTATCATTAGTTTGCTCACCGAATTTACTTGAAGGTCTATCCTATTCGCTCCTGCACCAGAACCTCCCCCAGAATTTATAGTAATACCGTCGGCACCATCATAACTGATAACACCTGTCGAACCACCATCGGAAGACCTTGTAAAAGAGAGAGAACCATCACTTATCTTTGTAGATATATTCGTTACACCTTCACTTATTTCCAGAGGAGCTCCAGGACTAGTCGTTCCTATTCCGACGTTTCCGCCTGCGTTTTGAAGAACTAAATCATTTACTGAGTTAGCCCCCACATCGCTTGCTTGTATCGTAGAATAAGTATCTCCAGTAGTTGCTCCAAATCCTATTGCAAGAGCCGACCCTGTCGTGCTAAACACAAAATCGGAGGTTGTAAATAAACTAGTTGTAGTAAGTGCCCCCCCTTCAACCTGAAAAGGATAAGTCGGAGCAGTATTTCCGATTCCGACATTTCCTGTGTCTAAAAGTGTCATAATTGTCCGTGTCTGACCATCTGAACGAAACCTTAAATCTTTACTTGCACCCGCATCAGCATCAAAATCAATGAACATTGAATCAGAACTTCTAATTGTAGAAGTGCTACTATCTGTTGCATTTAGTAACAGCGTTGGATTTGAAGTACCGCTAACTTCTAACTCATGACCAGGAGTCGTCGTTCCGATTCCAACTTTACCATTTACTAATAATGTCCCAGTTGTTCCTGTTAAATCTGGATATCCAATCCCAACTGCCAATCCAGAAGCCTTAAAGGACATCACATCAAAAGGAGTAGTCCAATTATCTGTTGTTGTTTGCAGATTGTATGCGGTATTTGTTCCATTATAATTTAAAATTCTAAGTGCCGCGTTAACGCTATCTCTTGATAACTCTAACATATCTAAAGCTGATGTTGAAGAATCAATATGTAATTTACCTCTTGGACTAGTCGTTCCGATTCCGACGTTTCCTGAAGTGTCTATTGTGAGTCTATTGTTTGTAGTTACCTGAAATGTAGAATCCGTGTCATAGCCTATTTTGAATTTATCACTGTCGTCGTTGTCAATCCCCATCTTATAATAATTAGCCCCGTCAACTCCAAATAATAATGTTGGGTCACCCGCACCTCTTTGTATGATAGAAACTATATTTGAAGAAGTTGCGCCGCTTGAAGCATCTATCTGTAAGTGCGTTGCCTCTGTCGGGGTTGCTGTTCCAATTCCAACCCTATCATTATTACTATCAACAAAGAAAACAGAAGTATCAACACTCAAATTATTGGCACCAAGGTCAACATTCTTCGTCGCTCCCGTGTAAGGAACATAGTCTCCTGTTATGTTAGTCCCTCCCAACCCATAAATCGTTCCTGTGACATTTAAATCTCCGACAACATTCAGTTCGTGACTTGGAGAAGTCGTCCCGATTCCGACGTTATTTCCAAAAGGGTTTAGTGCTAATGGTTTGGTTGAAGTTTGTGCTTCGTCCATTGCTTGAATATATTGTGCTCCGGCTTCTGCTGCTTCACTATATCCAAATGCTGTTCCCCAACTACTTCCGCTAGAACCTCTCAACCATAGTGATGCATTTTCTCTCGCATTGCTTAATCCGGATGCACCTATGGTTCCTGAATTCACCTGAAGGATTGCAGAAGGACTAGTCGTTCCTATTCCAACGTTTCCAGCTATTGTTGTATCACCTGTGCCTGAAACTGTTAATGCCCCAGCAAAAGTTGCTCTGGCTCCTATATCTGTAATAGTAAATGCACTAGGATTAGCATTTGTTTCTAAGGCAAAATTACCATTAGATGGATTTACAGACATTGCAAGAAGTAGAGCATCTGCTGCGTTTCTTTGTTCAAATTTAAAATGAGTATCTGATTTTATTTTTATAGTTCCATTAACTTCAAGAGCAGTTCCAGGACTCGTCGTTCCGATTCCGACGTTTCCTGAAGAATCTATTCTAACAGCTTCTGAAAATGACCCTGTCAAAAAACGCAATTCTGACGATGCAGTATTTGTTCCAAGGCTAAACAAATTACTATTATTTTGCCATCGAAGGATTGCTCCTACATTCGCATCAGGTGTCCCAAAAAACAGATTAGTGTCACTCGCTGCCGGCGTAAGAATGCTTATTCCTCCAGCCCCATTATGCTCAACCACTAATTGGTCAGCGCTTGCATGGGCTGTCACACTTCCTGCAGATGCCTCATGAACATGCAATTTTCCATCAGGACTAGTCGTTCCGATTCCGACGTTTCCATCACCTTTAAAGAAGACTCTTGAACTAAACCCTCCCCCACCTACATCTTGGAGGAAATTAAGATTATCTGAATTTACCTGAATATCCCAATCGTCATGACCTGCTGTTGTATCTTCAAAAATTAATTCAGGAGAACTAGAAGATATCTTTATATCTCCTACAACTTCTAAGGCTTGGTCAGGAGTAATCGTCCCAATCCCAACTTGTCCTGAAGAATTTATAAACATTCTATCCCCAGTATTTGTTCTGAAAGTCATAGAGTCAGTGTTGTGGTCATATGAAATCCTTCCAACATCGTTATCCTGAGAGTCTCCAAAGTAAATATTGGCATTACTTGTATTCCCTGCAAATATCGTCATTCCATTATTACCTGTTCCTTCTAAGATAAAATCATCTGCGGCTGTGCTAGCTGTTCCGACAGAGCTTCTTTGAACGTGCAAAGTTCCATCTGGACTCGTCGTTCCGATTCCGACGTTTCCTGTTTGTTCTATCACCATGGCTGTAGTAAGTGTCCCTCCTTGTTCGTTGACAAAGCTAAAGAAGCTATTTCCCGCAGATTCCTTTCCCATATAAATCCCGCCTTCAGCATCTGTATCAGATAAGAAATGAATACCAGCTCCTCCTGTTCCAGATCTAATATTTTTTATTTGTAAAAATCCCCATCGGGCACTTAAACTGGGGGAATCAATAACAATATCATCACCGTGAGCACTGATTATTTGTGTTGGAATACCTACCGTGAATCCTCCTCCAGTATTGACTTCTAAATTCGCCCCAGGACTTGTCGTTCCGATTCCGACGTTTCCTGTTGTTTCATTAATTGTAATATCTGAATTTCTATTTCCTGCACCCAAACTTAATGGCTGACCTGTAGTAGATTTTACAACCATCCCCAATCCAGCACCATAAGTTATTGTTCCCTGATTTGTTGGGACCCCAATTCTAAGGACATCAACTTGTGTAGTTCCATTAACATCCAATTTGTATCCAGGACTAGTCGTTCCGATTCCGACGTTTCCGTTATTTCCTAAGATAGTCATCCTCTCA
Organism: Candidatus Woesearchaeota archaeon; assembly: GCA_964566405.1. Lineage (GTDB taxonomy): Archaea > Nanobdellota > Nanobdellia > Pacearchaeales > GW2011-AR1 > ASMP01. The sequence continues at coordinate 10,831 of CAZMIN010000004.1, forward strand.
TCAAGATTTGCTTGAACTGTCCTTCTTGTATAAAATCCCAAATCTCCATCAAAATTGCTCCCTGTAGGATTAGCTTTCTTCCCTCTAATCATCGCATAAGTTCTTATAGCCTCATCTGAATCATCAAATCCTCTAAATGCAATTCCTCCCCCTACTCCTGTGGCAAACGCTGTATCATCATCTATATTAACAATAGCTCCCTCATTTGTTATAGCCATTGTTCCTTTTACATTTAATTCACTAATAGGAATAGATGTTCCAATTCCGACGTTTCCTGAATCTCTTAATATAGTGAATCTCTCTACTGGAGGATTATTTCCTATCCAAATGCCAAACCTATTATTATTGCCATCATATCTTAAATAAGTTCCAACATCTCCAGTACCTTCTTCCAATAATTTTAAAGTTGAATCATTATTTGCTGCTGCATTTATAAAAAGAGTTGTGTTTCCTGCACTATTAAGATGCAATAATTCTTCAGGACTACTCGTTCCGATTCCGACTTTTCCTGAACCACCATCAACAAACAATATATCACTCGCTCCTATTCCTGTATTTGTATCAGGATTTAAATGCAGGGTTCCGCCAGCTACTCTTATTTGAGTATTTGCTGTATCAAATTTAATGTCTTTACCACCCTCTGATAAATGAAATTGAAAACCAGGACCACTCGTCCCAATCCCCACTCTTCCATTATCGTTATCAACAAAAAAGTCCGTTCCACCAACACTTAAATTATTATTTCCAAGAACCACATTACTCGTAGCTCCTGTATATGGAACATAATCTCCTGTTATGTTCGCTCCTCCAAGACCATAAATCGTTCCAGTCACGTTCAAATCCCCGACAACATTCAGTGTGTTTTGAGGGGTTGAAGTGTTTATTCCGACATTTCCAGACGTTGTATTTACCACTAATCGACTACCATTAACTGTAAAATCATATCCATCTTGTGGATTTAATTGAAGATCTCGATTAGCGAAACTAATAAGAGGCCCACTAAATCTAGCACTCTGATAAGACCCTACAGCAAGACCACTGTTAAGATATAGTTCAGCATCATTTACTTGTAAAGCCGCTATCCCATCCCTAAAACCAATAGAACCGTAAAGATTCCCAGTGGTGGTGTGGTAAAACTGCCATTCAGCCCCATTAGTAGTCTTAATCGCTTTTATAGCATCATAGGGTCCACTACTATTAAAAGCAGCTATAGCACTACTACCCCCCTGAGTGACTCTAAAAATTGGGTTAGAATTGTCTGTCCCATTTACCTCTAATTTCGTCCCAGGACTTGTCGTCCCTATACCAACCCTATCTGTGCTCGAGTCCACAAACAAAACATTTGTACCCACAGTCAGGTTCTGCTTTAATTCTGTATCTCCGAATACAACCAAAGCATCTACAATTGTAAGGTCCTGCTCTGTCACATTCAAGGAAGTTATATTATAAACATAGATTGTTTGGGCATAAATGTCCCCTCCATCAATCGTAACACCTCCGGAAGTCCAATCCCCATCAACATCCAGGCTCCCAGTAATATCAAAATCACCAACAACACTCGTATTCAAAGGCATAAAATAACTAGAATCATAACCATCTAGGGTAGTTGCATCAGTAGACCCTCCATAAATAGTCCCAGTCACATTCAGGTCGCCCTGAACATTCAGCGTGTTCTGCGGAGTTGTTGTATTTATTCCAACAAAGTCAGAGTTTGAATCAACAAACAAGGTTCCAGAATCCACGCTTAGATTTGCCCCAACAGTCAAGTTGTTGCTTATGTCTGCATCTGTTACAAAGAGCTTAGTAACTCTTTCCAGCAAGCTTCCCAAATACTGGAAAAAACCATAATCAACATCTGTGATATTGTAAGCATCTGTTAGATTAAGGTTAGAATCAACCTCAACCCCACTCAAAGTAATGTTTCTGGCCCTGAAAGTGTATGGTGTCCTGGCAATCTTAGAAGCATTCTGCAGGGTCCCATCTCTGTAATAACAGAGCCAGTATTGCTGGTCATAATCCAGAGAAACATTCTCCAGATAGTAAGAAATAATTCCTCTGGAATCTGTTGTCAGAGATGTTGAATTTGTATAAACCACTGCACTACAATCGCTGGCCGTGGAAATGTTAAACACAAAAGCATATGTCCCTGTAACTATAGATCCTGTTGCGTTTGTGGTCTGAATATTCAGGTGCAAATCTTCCCCTATTGCTACCGCAAAAACAAAGTTGAGAGTCAATGCCAAAACCAGTGCAGAAACCACCGCAATAACTGCCGCCTTTTTTGTTTTTTTATTTTTTATTTTTTCTTCATCTAAAACATAAGAGGGGGATGAGGAAGAATATTCTACTAACTTAACATTCCCCTTAACGACTCGTAACAACCATACTTTATTGTTCCTCATCAAAAATATTAAGTATATAGAAAATATAAGAATTCAGGACTAGTTCGGTACCAAAAACAGATAGTTTAGGCCTAATCACGATTTGGAATTAAAAGTTTGAGCATCTTTTTTAGATTCTCATCAAGAAAACATATGTCTTCTGTTGCAATCTTTTCAATAAATTTTGTCAAAGCACCTCTGCCAGTAAAACCCGTCTCACTTGCTTTTTCAACTAAATATTTTTTTGTTTCAGAATCCAGATATATCTTAATTGGTTGTTTCATTTACCCCTCTTTTTAGACATAACTAATAAAAAAACCATGTTTATAAATTTTATTACAATCCTTATTTTTACTTACATCAGAAATGTGCGGTAAAAAATAGAAATAGAGGAAAAAACAGATTTTACCGTCGGTAAAACTTTAGAGGTATTTTTCACTAAAACATCACTTTTTTTGAGTGAAAAGAAAAGAATTTATTCTATTTTTCCGATAAGTTTCAATAAAATTTCAGACGAAGTAAGTTTTAAATAGATAAAAGATGATATAATGGTGTGAGCCTGTAGCTCAGTCTGGTTAGAGCACTGCTCTTATATGAATCTAATTCGCGAGAATTAGTTTCTCTTGGAAGATTCTGAGAGAGGCAGGGGTCCACGGTTCAAATCCGTGCAGGCTCATGAATTTTTAGTTAGCTTTAAAAACTATTTTCCATACTTTTCTACATAAGTTTTCAGCCCCCATAGTTCAGAGGCCAAGAATGCAAGGTTTTCAACCTTGTGACCCGGGTTCGAATCCCGGTGGGGGCGTTTAGTTTAATACTTTTTTATATAGTTTCGCTTCTAAACTTTGTATCTCCCTTGTATCAAATCCCTTCACACTCTCTCTCGCATTTAATTCTAGTTTTCTTCTTAAACTCTGGTCGGTAAGAGCCCTCATCATCTCTCTAGCAATTGATTCTGTTTCTTTTGGGTTAGCTACAAGACCGTTATGTTCGTGTTTTACATAAGAATTCATAGGGGGTATATTGGACGTAACAACAGGGGTCCCACATGCCAAAGCCTCAATATAAACCAAACCAAAACCCTCTGATAATGATGCCATGGCAAAAATGTCTGCCCACGAATAAAATCTAGCTAATTGGATCTGGGTCATGTTTGGTAATATCTGTATGTGATCCGCACCCACCTCACCTATTTTTTCAATTATTCTTTCTTTTTGTTCTCCAGTATCCCCAATGTGCAAATGTATGACATCTCCTAGCTCCCTTTGGACGTGTCTTGAAGCTTCTACTAATCTTTCCAAATTTTTTTCCCAGGTAAGCCTTCCTGCAGACATAATTTTATATTTCCCATGGTATTGTTCCAGTCCTGTTGATCCTTTATCACCGAAAACATCTAAATCTACACGATTAGGAAGTATCCTTATTTTTGAGGGATTTACGCCTATTTCCACACTGGCTTTTTTTACGGCATCTGAAACGCACCATACTTGATCTACCTTTGCTATAGCAGAATTTGGATATAAATCATGAACAGAGGTTATAGAAGGTATATTTAATTTTCTTCCAATATATGAACAAACTTCGGCAGAGTTATTCCCATAAGCTCTCACAATCTGGTGATTTATTATTCTCAAGAGCTCATTAAGACCCCTAAAGTTTTTATCGAGAGTAAATACGGGAAAACCCGCATAATCGTATCTCTGACCAGGTTCTGCATTAAAACTAGATTCGTAATAGGGAATTTCTATTATCGATATATCAAAAGCGCAATCAGGGTTAAAATATGATGATCTCTCTTCTTTAGAATATCCTTTGTGATCATAAGCTTTTAAAGGATCATTTGGGAGAATTAAAACTTTTGGTTTATTCATTTTGATTTTAAATCTTCTCGAGTGATATCGAATTTCTTTCTCACCCCTTCAGGAATCTCATCAAATTTCATGTTTCTTCTAGAAATAGCTTCCATTGCAATTCTTCGATCATTGGAGATTGTTTCTTCATCGTCCATTACTTGAGTTAATCCGTTTCCTGAAAAATAATACTTATGTAGTTTTACAGGGAGTCTCTTAACACCCCCTATCTCAGACATTTTAAGTGCAAAGTCCCAATCTTCCCCTTTACTATATTGGGGATTAAAGCCGCCAACTTCTAAAAAACCGTGACGCCTATAGATTCTTGGGTGTCCTAAATACATCCCTTCCAATAATAATTTTGAATCAAACTCTCTTTTTTCCCAAGGATTTACACTTTTAGATGGATCTACAGGAGAAAACCCCTCCCAATTCCACCCTAATAATGGCCCTATCCAGAATCCGTCACCATATACATAAACAACACCAGGATTTCTTTCTAGAACAGATGTCATCCTCTCAACAGTTTCTGCAAGAATTTCATCATCAGAATCTAATCTTAAGACATATCTTCCCCTTGCAAGCAAACAGCCAAGATTCATAGCTTCGCTCACCCCTTTATTTTGCCCCCTAAAAAGAGAGATTCTCGGATCACCTACAACAGCCTCTAAAGAATTTTTCACAGGAATTTTACTACCATCATCAACAACCACAACCTCATAAGGAAATCTTGTTTCTTGTGTTAAAGCACTTATGACAGCTCTTTGAATTGTTTCACCTGCGTTGTACGAAGGAATGACCACGCTTGTCACAGGAGCCCCTATAGAAGATTTTTTTTCTATTTCAAACTCATAAGTTCTATCAAATTCTGTTAGAATTTTCATTACCAATTACCACCCAAAATTTTTTTATAAAGATCCATATAATCTCTCGCCATTCTTGAAGAAGAGAAATCTCTCTCCCCTACTGCCCGAATTTTTTTTCTGTCAAGTGAGGCTATTTGAGAAAACAGACCAGGTATCTCCTCCAAACGCGCAACGTTAAAACCAGTAACTCCGTCATCAACCAACTCCTCCGTTACACTTCCCTTAACACCTACAACCGGCGTTCCGCACAATAAAGATTCCAAGGGCACAAGAGGAGAAGCCTCTATGTTCCCCTTAACCTCAAGATTTCCAAAAAATTGGGTAAAAAATGCATGACCAAATAAAACTCTTTTTTGATCATCAGAAGCAGAACCGAAATAAATTATCTTGCCTTTTCCAAAATCAAATCTTTCGGATTCGATTTCCCTTAAAAAATCATCCTGCGCATTAGAAACATCTACATCAATAGCAGGAGAAATTTCTCTTTCAAAATAAACTCTAGATTCTGGATAAGTGGGGATTCCTGCAATAACTAGTGAAAGACCCGACTCTCTTGCAAGTCTAATAGCCGTTCCGTGCCCTTTTATAGGCTTAGTGTCACCTAAGGAAAAAAAGTACTCTTGTCTCAAATCACTTGTTTCAGGAGGAGAATATATAGATAAATCAATACCATTAAGGATGTGACCCAATGAAGAATCAAGAGATCTCAACTGACTTGCGGAAAGACCATGGAAAAAAACGTTGGAACGTTCTCTAAACTCTTCATAAATCCCTCTAATCAAAGGATTTATTGCATGACCTATTGAGACTAAAATGGGGGTGACATCAAAAAGAGAAACCAACCTACGAATTAGATCTGGGTTATCATAATCATGGCAATTTATGATATCTGTCCGAGAATCAATAATATCCACTGTATGTTTATTTATCTCTGACAGGCGAGAACTTCTATCTCTTGTATGGTCATAACTAGGGTCCGCGAACAAAGAAGTTCCGCAAATATCCTTTTTGTCCACCTGTATGGAGGAATCTCCAGAACAATACAAAGTTAACTCGTTTTCCTTAGATATTTCCCTAGCCAAATAATCCAAAATTCTCTCGTGCCCACCATATTTTTTTGGGGGAATTTCTACAAATGGTGCAGCAATAAGAGATATTTTCATTTTATTAATTTTTTAGAAGGGGTATAATTTTATTTTTCCATTCTTCTTGAACTATTGTTAAATTGCTGCTATGATTTTTTACCTCTTTATAGTATTTTTTAAGAATATTTTTACAATCTCTTAACTCTGGAAGATTTAGAATCTCCGATAATTCTTGGGTTGGTTCTTGAATTTTATTAAGCATTTCTTGAATTTTTTTTGTTTTTTCTTCATCAGTTTTTGAAGTTAATTCTATGAGTATTGGTGCGTACTTCAACCATCCGATGAGTGCCGCTGAAAATCTTTCCTTAGAGTTTTTGGTTATTGGAATTCTTTTCAGGACTTCAGGAAATTTTCCTTCAAAAATTTCAGGATATATTTTAAACGGGTCGTGAAAAATATATGATCTAACTTCTTTAACGACAACATTATCTAACTGCATACCAAATATGGCATCTTCTCCTCTCGCTTTTGGAGGATTATAAAAAATAGGAATCTTCCCCTGCCTTACCAAATTTAAGTTAATCCCCATATTTCCTGTTAAAACCTGTTTTCCATTCTCTCCCCCTTCAACAATAATTGAACTTGAATTATTTAATTTCTCCTCTGGAAGATACTTAATTTTATTTATTAAATCAGAAAAAGAATATTTTGTAATTATCTCACTTCCCCACTTTAAGGCCTCTCCAAGTTTTTCCCTTATTTCTTGGGGAACATCCTTATCAAAGTCAGAAGGAATTGGTGATTGATATCCCATATAGGGCCCTCTAGTTATCCCTGTTCCAGAAGAAAGCTCTCTTAAATGAGGTGTAAAAAAATCTAAATTTTTCCAATAAATCTTTCCGTCTTCTTTTTTTATAGGAATAAAAGGTGCTTCATCATCATCTAAACATATTGCTATTTCATTCCCATCTTTTATAGCAAGAAATAAGGCGGCATTTCTTTGTTTTGAATACCCTCTTCCAACAAATAAGGTTTTTATTATCTCTTGTTTGATATCTGTTGCTTTTTTTATCTCTTTTCCAAGTATTTTTCTTTCCTTATTGGATATATATCTAACTTTTTTTACTTTTTTTTCTATTCTTGGGTCAAGTTTAAAGTCAGCTAATTTTGTATTTTGGTATTCTGTGTCTATTGAAAGATATATTGAGAAGTCTTTTGGATTATACTTGTGTTGTATTGCATTTTCAATAAAGGCTTTTACAACTTTTTTCACTATTGGTCTTCCTGTGGGGATGGTTAAAGCTATTTTCATCTTCTTTGTTATTTTTCATTTATTTATAAAGCTTTTGTTATAATCACGAAATAACAAAAGTTAATCATAAAAAAACACTATTATTTATATAATTTTCCGTGATTTTTGGAAATTTAAAGAAAAATAGCTTATTTTACCCGCTTCATCATATCGAATAAAGATTTTTTCTCAAATTCTTTAATCTTCATGTCAGAAATATCTATCTGAATCTTCAGGAGACCCAACATCGAGATAAAGATAGTCCCTACCAAAAAAGGTTTTCCCTTCAAATCCTGCAGAGAAAGTATTATTTTTTGCATCTTGCTGTTTATGTTTTCTTCTTTCATCTTATCTTCAAGCATTTTTTCTATCTCTTCAAACTCAAAATCAAACCCAACACCTAGTTTCTCTGGAATCTTCTCAAGAACAATATCTATAGGCATCATTTCGACACCATCTTCCAGCTTAAAACTAAACATCTTCTTGGTTTTGGGAACATAGAAATCAAAATGTCTCTTGTTGTCCTTGCCTTCTTTATCCATCGTAAAAAATCCGGAACACAGATATGCCTCTGGGTTCTCCTTCATAAACTTCTTGAATACATCAGAAGAATGTAATTTCTCTAGATAAAATTGAAGGTTCATAAAAAAGATATTAATTAGGCATTTATATTCTTTGTTGAAGTTGAATATTGATTATCTATAAATCCTATCGTGGTGATCATAATCTTCCAGAGTTACTATTTTTTTATTTTCATTTAAAGAGAAAGTTAAGATAAAACTTTTATCAATATGAACTCTTTTCCAATTTTGTAATGGTTTCCTTAGATTCTTATAGTGTTTGGGATTTTGTAGAACTTCTTCTGATTTTTTTACTATAATCTCTGCCTGTTTTGGATTCTTTTTCACTAATTTTTTTAATTTTTTCCTTAAAAGAGGTCTAATCTCGAGTTTATACATCTACCTTAACCCTATCGTCTTTCTTAGATTATCAATAGTCCCCACGTGAATTGCTTTCTGCTTCATAATTTCTCTGGCTTTTTTCACATATTCTGGTCTTAATTCAGGCTCTAAAAATCCTTCACCATATTCTGCAACAACCAGAGTTATTGCCTCACTTTTATCCTTTAAACTAAATCTTGCTTTCACTATATTTAAAATCTGATTAATCTCTTCAGGAATACTTATCATTGCTTTAACCATTTTATATATGTTGTATATACACTAAGTAACTTCATATATATAAATCTTTCTATCTTTTTTCATCTATTTCTTTCTGCAAACTCTTGATAAAAGAATTGAGCTTAACATGTTTTATCTTTTTGTCTCCTCTTATCCTGACCGCAACACTTTTCTGCTTCTCTTCTTTGTCTCCTACAACAACTATGTAAGGAATCTTCATTATCTCCGCATCTTTGACTTTTGTCGGAATAGTCGTCGATCTAAGATCTGCTTCCAACCTTAATTCAGGAATCTTTTCTCCGAGTTCTTTAATAATCTTCCCCGCATATTTCTCGTTCCTGTTTGTAAAACTGAGTATCCTAACTTGAACAGGGGCTAACCACGTCGGTAATCTTCCTTTCGTATGCTCTAATAAAATTCCTATAAATCTCTCCAAAGTCCCAAGAATAGCCCTGTGTATAACCAAAGGGGTGTGTTCCCGATTATCTTTTCCCGTGTATTTCAAATCAAATCTCTGAGGCATCTGCATATCTAACTGAATAGTCGCGACCTGCCAGCTTCTCCCGAGAGAGTCTTTGATATGAATGTCTATCTTCGGACCATAGAAAGCCCCTTCTCCTTTTTTCACCTTGTATTTAATTTTTGAATTCTTCAGCGCATTTCCAAGAGCCTTCTCTGCATAATCCCAGTCTTTTTTATCCCCCAAGAACTTCTCTGGCCTTGTCGAGAGCTCTACAGAATAATCAAAATCAAAAGTATCTTTATAGACTATTTTCACTAATTTGAAGAGATCTTCAATCTCTCCTTCTAACTGATCTTTTGTACAGAATATGTGTGCGTCGTCCATCGTCATCTTCACTACCCTAAACAAGCCTGCAAGAACACCAGACAGCTCTTTCCTGTGGTTGATTCCCATCTCAGATAGTCTCAAGGGAAGCTCTTTGTAACTCCTGGTTCTCGTCCTATAAACTAGCATTGCCCCGGGACAGTTCATCGGTTTCACGGCAGCATCCTTGTTCTCATAACTAGTTAGAAACATGTTCTCTTTGAAATGCCCCCAATGCCCTGAAACCTTCCACAATTTGTTCCCTATGATGATTGGCGTAGAAATCTCCTGATAGTTAAACCCCTTCAAAAGACCCCTCATAAATTTCTCCAATTCCTTATATATTACGAAACCATTGTGATGCCAGAAAACAGAACCAGGCGCAACCTCATTGAAACTGAAGAGATCCATGTCTTGCCCAAGAATTCTGTGGTCATAGCTCTTGAGCTTTGATCTGTCTAAAATACTCTTCCCCATGCTCCTCAATAAATTTTTATAATCTATCTCTCCTTCTTCTCCTTCGAATTTAATTTCACTGCTTTGGCCAAGCTTGGATGAAGCCTCTGTTCTGATCTCTCTGCTCAACTCACTCAGTGGATGTCCCTTTACCTTTAATTCAAACTCTTTATAATACCCAAAAGGTGCTTTCGTGACCTTATAATTTTTCTTCAAGATTTTTTCTGCTTTTTCCAAAACACCCACGGCAACCTCTGGAGAGGCAAGGGTGTTTGAAAGATGTGCGTAAGGATAGAGAACAATGTTCTTGGTCTTGACCTGCTTCGCAATGTCTTCAATGTTCTTAACGAGTTCTTTCGCAGACTTCTCGACACTGTCTCCTGCCTCGACAGCTGTCAATATAACCAGAGATTCCCCTTCTTTCCTGCCTTTCTTCTCTGTCTCAGAAAGCGCACCTATTTTCTTCAGCGCTTTTTTCAACGGCTTAAAATTGATATAATCGACATGCAATGAAAGTATTTTCATAGATAGTAGAAAGAAGAAGAGTTTTTAAAATTAATCGAAACTTTATTCTAGAGTGAAACAATCTTTTTAAAAGACCTTCTTTTCAAAGTTTAATGACACTTCCCAAAATAATGAAGCCCCTCCTAAAAAGACAAGTTGAGGTTGTAGACGACAGAACAGCCTATATCAGATTAATAACATCTGGGGAGAATACTTCCGAATTTTTTAAATATCTCTACACCTCAATTTATGGGGGAAGTGTGAGGGAAGACCCTTGGGGAAACGGTCTTAGTCTTGACCAAAACTCATATTCTTTCAATCCAGATACTGAAAGAGAAGAAAACGGAATTACAATTTACACAGAGATCAAAGCAACTTCTGTCGACTCTGCCAAATTCCACTCCAGATTAAAACAAGAGGCAAACAATCTTTGCAAACTTCTTGAAGAGGCGAAAAAAGGAAGGTTCCCTTTAATGGAATATGCCCTCTTCAAGTATGGAACCCGTCATCTAACAGGTTTGCACCGTTTGGATAATTCCCAACTCGTAAAAACCCTAGCAACATCCAGTAAAGGATTAGTCCTAGTCCCATTTAATCACTTTCTCCACTTAACCACCTCTTCTAGACTAGAAACGAGAGACCAAACAACTTCAGGATTCAATGAAGATTCCGCAGAATACCATGTTATAAGGGGTAGCAAACACACAGAGCTGCAAGATCCTGAAAGATATTTAGGCGAATTACACAGAGAAATTTCTCAAAAACGCGTCCTAAAAGAATTATGTCTGGAGGACTTAGAAGTGGAAGAATCAGAAACACCCTTGATAAAAGGACACGATGGAACACGATTTACTGTAGAACCTTTCCCCGTTACAAGATATTTTGTTCCTGAAGAAAAATACGAGAGAATGATTCGCAGCCTTGCGAGACATAGAAAAAAATTAACAAAAGCTCTTGGAATACCTGATATCACTCAGGAAATAGCAGAAAAGAAAGCTAGGGCAAAGAAGGAGAGAAAGAGAAGATTGGATGAAGAATTGCGGGATGTTCCTTTCTAAGATTACAAATCAAGCCCTAAATAGAGCTGTACTGTCCCATCTCTTCTCGTCTCAACCCTCTTATTTTGATCATACAAGACTAATTCCGCTGTTGAACTATCTTCCCGAACACAAGAAGTGCACATCGTTTCCAAAGGACAGAGATTAACACATTCTCCAAAATCCCTCTTTGCACAAATTTGTGAACCTATTAACCAAAGAGCAGAGTCTAGGGTTCCACCGTTAAACCCCTGTTCCTTACAAATTTCGAGGTAAGCCTCTTCCAAAGAGGGCACAAGCACATCTCTTCTTATCCTACCATTAACAAGAGTTACAGCATCTGTATTCGCAGGGATCCTTGCTTTATGGATGTCAATTTTTAGTTTAATATTTTCAGGGTCTTTTACATGAGCCACCATCCTATCTGTGCAGTATATAATAAACAAATTAGCTATTCCAGATGCAATACCCTTAAATTCCACGAGTCTTCTCCTCGACTCTTCAACTGTTTGATTGTTGATTATGTTTCTCGCATGACCTCCAAATTTCCGGACAAGAACCCTGCTATTATATAAGAAATTATCTGGAAATCCATCTATATTATACTGAAAACCTTCAACTATTACTTCTCTAATCTCATCCGGTGTCTTTTTAACAACTTCTTCAGGATTGAAAACCCACCTAGTATCTTCATTTTCCCACGCCTTTAATCCATTTTTTATATTTTGTTTTGACAGGGATCTCCTTTCCAGACTTGCAAGAAGAAAAAGATAATCTCCTGCCTGAATAGGGCACCTCGTTTCTGTTCTTCGTGGGTCATATTCAAAATTCTGCGGAAGAGCCCATTGTGGTAAAAATGTTTCCTTGTGTCTAAAAATACCCCTGCCTTCCACATAAGCCCTATGCGCCCTCTCAGAAATCTCCTTCAATCTCCCATAATCTATAGAAAAGTTTGGGCTTCCATTAAGCATATAGTCTCTTTCAAAAAATTGTTTATAAGAATTTATGTACTTGCCTTCTAGCTCTCTTTAACCTTTTCTGGTGTGGTTTCAGGAAAGAATTTATTCTTTTTATTAAAATTTCCTTTAACTCAGAAGTCAAGAGCTTTCCCGACTTATAATCTTCATAGATTCTCTCGAGTTTTTCATCGTCTGGTTCGAAAAACATCTTTAGGTACTGGAAAGAAACGTCTCTATCAGGGTCTCCTCCTTTCTCCCTGTGTTCTTTTAGGGTATCTCTTCCTCCTGAAAAAGCATATCTCTTTATCTTGGTTTCAACCTCTCTAGGAGAATCTGTCATAGCAATAAAAGATTTCTCATCCGCACTCGACATTTTTCCACCACCTCTAAGATTTGGCAGGAAAGAATGATAAGTAGAACTCAGCTGAATAAAATCGTGGTCTTTGAATCTGTTTCCCATCCCCCGAGCGATTCTCAAATGAGGGTCTTGGTCAACACCGACAGGAATAACCACAGGAACCTTTCCTTCAAATTCTAGAAGCTGGGCATGGAACATGTCTGATGCCTGGATTAGAGAAGCATTCATTTTTCCAGGAGAAATAACTCCATAGACAGCCTTGAATTCGTTAAAGGTGGAATATCTTGAAAAATTAGAAGCCAATCTATAATAAGCATTGGATTTTTTAGCATCTTTTGATCTGTTGCTCTGAAAATAAAATTCGCAGTTCTTTGGTTTAAGCCCAAGAGCTATATAGTTAGAGAGATACTCTTCTATAGCTATCTTCTTCATCTCATCCAGGCTCTTCTCTCTCGCGTTATAGGCTTCGAGGTCTGCAACAGCGATGTATACCTTTGCCCCGAGTTTCTGATAAAAAATCATCTGCTGTGCGAGAAGCATATGCCCTAGATGAAACTTTCCAGAAGGCATCAGGCCGGTCATCATCACAAACTTTTTCCTGTTTTTTATAGCATCCAGAATCCTGTCAAAATCCCTGTGGGCAAAAACAACCCTTCTCCTGAATAAAAGGTTTCTCTCAAAAACATTTGGAAGATTATTGATCTTTTTCAGCCCAAACCTCTTGATTAATTTATTATAATCTATGTCTCCTGAGACTTCCCAAGGGGTAACTTTGGCCTCTTTCATGAATAATTGAGGCTAACCCATTTTTTAAATATATCTCATAGATATAAAAAAATCATAAGAATATTTATAAATAATAATTTACTGAATAGAGAAGATTAAAATGAGGAGATTTTTACTTTTATTTGCATGCGTGATTCTTCTAAGCCAGTTTGCGGCTGCAGAAATAATAATAAACAAACAACCAGATGAAATTTACAGTTTAGGGGATATAATCCCTATTCCTGCAACAGTAAAATCAGTAACAGATATCTCTGGAATATTCGAAATGAATATAATCTGTAACGGACTCGAAATTAATTTCTATAAAAACGGGGTAAGCCTGGCCGCGGGGGAAGAAAAAAGATTAGAACCCTCTTTAGTCCTCATGAGAAACGTGATTGGAGAATTGAAAGGAACGTGTAAGATAAAATCCATCTTAGGGGATGAATTTGTACTGACAGACGAATTCAAGGTTTCAGATTTAATAGAGATACATCCTGATTTTGAACAGACAGAATTTGATCCGGGAGAAAACACCCTTATCGAAGGAAGCTCTGTGAAGGAAAATGGGAAAGATGTTAATGGCTTCATAGAAATGGAAATCATAGAGGGAAACAATTCTATACTAACCCACTTAGAAACGATAAACAATGGTTTTTTCTCGCTGAACATTACCTTCCCAGGAGATCTAGGGGCAGGAGACTATGTAATGAGACTAAACGCCCATGAAGAAGATTTAGGAGGAGGAATAACCAATAAAGGATTCAGTAGCACGAATATAGTGATAAAACAGGTTCCTACGAGTCTGGAAATCTTGTTTGAAGATTCAGAGATAGACCCTGGAGAAAGTATTAATGTAAAAGCCATACTTCATGACCAAACAGGTGAAAAAATAGCATCAACTTCTTTCATAACAATAAAAGACAATAAAAACAAGATTCATGAACAGTTAGAAATGGCAACAGACGAATTCCTGGAATTTCCAATACCCTATAACCAACCACCTGCAGAATGGGTTGTTGTTGCTGTTTCGAACAAACTCACGAGCGAAGCAAAATTCACAATAACGGAAAAAGAAGATGTAAGAGTAGAAATAATGAACAAGACTATCGAAATAACAAACATAGGAAACGTAATTTATAACAAGACAGTTCTGGTAAAAATAGGATATAAATCTCTAAACATCGATGTGTTGTTGGGGGTGGATAAAAGCCAAAAATATATCTTGAGCGCTCCTGATGGGAATTATGATGTAGAGGTTATCGCTGATGAAGAAAGCATATCAAAGGAAGTCATGCTCACAGGGAAAAGTGTAGACATAAGAAAAGCCTCCAGCAGGGTCGGAAGCCTGGTGAGATTTCCCATAGTCTGGATATTCATAATAGCTATTCTTGGATTTATAGCATTCATAGTTTTCAAGAGGGGATACAAAAAGAGTTTTATAGGATATATCGGGTCCAAGATCCCAAAAAAAAACAATAGAGAAAAATCACTTCCTTTAAAAAAAAATTCATTAGTCAAGACAGGGAATAAAGCAGAGATTTCTTTATCCATAAAAGGAGACAAACAGAATGTAAGTGTGGTCGCTCTTAAGATAAAAAATCTTCAGAAGCTCCAATCTAAGGAAGGAAGTGCCGAAGAAACAATTCAAAAAATAATAACGGCTACAGGAGAAAGCAAGGCAGCTGTTTATGAAAATAATAACGAACTATTCTTCCTGCTCTGCCCGACAAAAATAAGAACATTCAGAAACGAAAAAGAAGCCCTGAAGCTCGCAAGAAAGATAAAAGATATTCTGGAAGATCATAATAAAAAATTCAAGCAAACAATAGAATTTGGAATCTCCTTAAACTACGGAACAATAATTGCAAAGCAGGAGAAAGATGTCTTAAAATTCATGAGTATGGGAACCTTAATGGGAACTGCAAAAAAAGTCTCTTCATTAGCAGAAAACGAGATTCTTCTCGGTGAAAAGATGAATGAAAAGATGAGGTCTGAAGTAAAGACGATAAGACACCAGAGAGGAAATATCCATGTCTATTCTATAAAAGAGATAAAAGACTCCGAAGGAAATCAAAAATTCATTAAAAGTTTCATGGATAGAATAGAAGGAAAATAACTATTTCTTCACACTCTTAACTATCTGCCTGACATCTTTCTTAGAAAATTTTTTCTTTATGGAATCGCGAGTCATAATTCTCCAAGCAATACCCGATCCAAGAATTATTAGACCTATTATAAACAACGCCCAGAAAAGACCTCTAGAACTACTAAAGAAGAAAGATGTAAAACCTGCCGCAACATCCCCGCCTATAACAGAAGCCAGACTACCTAATTTCAACAGAGGGAAAGATGAGATTGCTAATAGACTACCAAACAAGATAGGAAAGTTCTGTTTCTGTACCACCAAGAAAAATATCAAAACAACAAGGACTAAAGATGTTAATAGTGCTAAATAAAATTTCCCTTTCCAATAATCTTTGGCTTTTTCAGAAATCAAAAAGAAGGGAATTTCTTCCTCTCCAAAACAATCCCAGAATCCACAGTCATACTCTTTATAATAAATCTGTTCCACCATGGTTTCTATCCCTGCTTCAAAAAAGGTCTCTGGGGTTTCGTTCACAAGTTCACAAGGAAGCTCAAAAGTATATCCTTCTTCACTAAAAACATACTCTGTATTATTCTGACAATATTCCTGCATGACTTCCCGAGCTTCCTCCATCTCTTCTGTCAGATTAAAACCCTCCATTATCAAATTTGATTTATCTTCGACAAACCCCTGTGCAAAAGGAACAAGAGCATCTCTTACATTATCGTATTGAAGGGACATAGACAAGACCAAAAGAACATTTCCTAATAAAAGGGTCAAAAATAATATGATACTAACAATCACCAATAAACCACCTCTAAAAATACCCATGAGAAATAAACAAAAAAGAAGTTTATAAATTTAAGGAAACCTTTATTAATAATAATTATTTTTATTCATCATGCAAGAAGAAATAGGTGAAAAAAAAGAAGTTGCGAAAGTGGATTTCATTGCATGGTTTTCTGAATTAAATAAAAATTCCGGAAGTATTGCAGGGGGAAAGGGTGCAAATCTTGGAGAAATGTACAATCTAAAGATTCCGGTTCCACCAGGGTTTGTCGTGACAGCACAAGCCTACGAATATTTCATAAAAAAAGCAGGATTGAATGAAAAGATAAAAACCCTTTTACAAAGCATAGAATACGAGAACACAGAACAGTTGAATAAAGTAACCACAGAAATAAGAACCCTCATCGAAGCAGAAGAAATTCCTAAAGAAATGGAAGAAGAAATAATAGAAGCATATGAAAATCTAGATGTAGACAAATCTCACCTCAACAGTTCCTCTGCATTAGATGTTCTTAAAACAACCCCTGAATCATTATTCGTTGCTGTCAGAAGCAGTGCAACCACAGAAGATTTGGCAGAAGCCAGTTTTGCAGGACAACAGGAAACATTCTTGAATGTCAAGGGAAAATTAGAATTACTAAACTATGTAAAAAAATGTTTCTCTTCTCTCTTCACACCAAGGGCAACATATTATCGAAACAAGCAAGGATTCAAACACGAAGGGGCTTTCCTCGCAGTGATTGTTCAAAAAATGGTGGATGCTGAAAAGTCAGGGGTCATCTTCTCCAAAGATCCCTCCCAAAAAAGAGATGATGTGATTATAGAATCTGTCTATGGTTTAGGGGAAGGTATTGTTTCCGGAAAAATAACACCAGATAGGTTTGTTGTTTCCAAAGAACTTGAAATTTTGGAAAGAACTATAGGAGATAAAAAAATAGCAATAACCAGAGATTCTGGAGGAAAACAAGAAACAGTTAAACTAAAAGAAGAAATATCCAAGCGCCAATCACTTAAAGATTACGAAGTAAAGAAACTAACAGAGATTGCAATCAAGTTAGAAAACCATTACAAAAAAGCACAGGATATAGAATTTGCAATAGAAGGAGAAAATATATACATAGTTCAGACAAGACCTATAACAACCCTCGAGAAAAGAGTCGAAAGGGGATCTGGAAAAGAAATTCAGGGAGAGGTCGTGCTCACAGGGCTCGCAGCATCCCCTGGGATAGGTTCCGGAAAAGTAAAAATTGTTAAAGATTTGGCAGATTTAAAAAAAATAATCAAGGGTGATGTCCTTGTAACAGGAATGACAGATCCTGACATGGTGGTTAGCATGCAAAAAGCCGCGGCAATTGTTACAGACGAAGGAGGACTCACAGCCCATGCAGCAATAGTCTCAAGAGAAATGGGAATTCCAGCAGTCGTAGGAACCCAAGAAGCAACCACTAAACTAAAAGAAGGAGAGATAATTACTGTAGATGGTTTCACAGGAAAGATATACAAAGGAAAAGTGGCTGAAACAGTGCAAAAAGAAATACTTCCGGTAACTACAGAAACAAAAACAGAAATTAAGATAAACGTTGATTTGCCAAGTTTTGCAGAGCGTGCAGCTAAAACCAAAGTAAAAAAAGTAGGCTTATTAAGAACCGAGGGGATAATTGCAGAGGGTGGAAAGCATCCTGAATATTTTTTACAGAAAAATCAGATGCAGGATTATGAAGAAATAATATTTAAAGGGGTAAGAAAAATAGCCCAGTATTTTGAAGAAATATGGGTGAGGACTTCTGATATAAGAAGCGATGAATTCCAGGACATCGAAGGAGCTCCAAAAGAAATAGGAGCAAATCCTATGCTAGGAATGCATGGAATTAGATATGGTATAAAAAATCCAGAAGTACTCAAAGCAGAACTTCGAGCACTCAAGAGAGTCTCAGAGGAAGGAAAAAAGATAGGTCTTTTGTTACCGTTAGTAATTTCTGTGGATGAAGTAAAGAAAGTAAAAGAGTTTGTGAAAGAATTGGGTTTCACAGATGCAAAAATAGGGGTGATGATTGAAACCCCTGCAGCAGTTCAGATAATAAAAGAACTCTGTGAAGAAGGAATTGACTTTGTGTCTTTCGGAACAAACGACCTGACACAATACACACTGGCTGTGGACAGAGGAAACGAACAGGTCCAGCAAATATATGATGAGATGAATCCTGCAATCCTTTATCAGTTAGAATTTGTATTGAAAACCTGCAGCAATAGCAATGTAGAGACGAGTATCTGTGGACAGGCAGGAAGCAAAAAAGAGATGGTCAAGTTCTTGGTAGAAAGAGGTATAGACAGCATAAGTGTGAATGCAGATGTGGCTAGTGAAATCTCGAAATATGTTTCGGAATTAGAGACAGGAAAAAAACAGGAAGAACCCCAACAAGAAAAGCCAAAAGAAGATTTTGTAAAACCCCAGAACACACCACCAGAGCCAGAGCAGGCACCTGTACCAGAACCCATACCAGAAGAAAAGCCCATAGAAACACCACAAGAAGAACCCGAGCCAGCACAAGAACCTAAACAAGAAGAAACAGAAAAACCCGAAGAGCCAAAATCCATACCAGAAGAAAAGCCCATAGAAACACCACAAGAAGAACCTAAAAATATCGCTGACGCAGAAGATAAAAACTTTGATGAAGAAATAGACACAAGTGGGGAATCATTAAAAATTCAAAATCAATCCGAACCGCAAGAAGAGACAAAAGAAGAAGATTCTATAGAAAAAGAACCTGAAGAGGTTAAAGAATCAGATACAGGTGTTAACAACACACAACCCGATGATGCTAAGATTAGTGATAATAAATTTGAAGATAATGCGAGGAATAACACGGTGCGAGAGACAGAAATTGAAAAACAGGAAGAAACACCCATAGAGAAAGAGCCAGAAAAAAAAGATGAAGAACCAAAAGAAGAATCCCCTGTGATTCCCGGAGCAGAGAATCTTCAAAAAAATGAAGAAGAAGATTCCAAAGAAGAAGTTTTGGATATTTTCTAAATATATTTGATTAAATTTATAAATAAGAAATCCTTCTATTTAACATGGTTAAGAAAGTTTCTTCTAAAAAGAGAGTCACCACAAAAACCAAAAATAAAACTAAAAAAACAAAAAGAAAAGTTACAAAATCCAAGAAAGGCAGAACTATAAAAATAAAATATCATTCTACTAAGGAAATTAAAGTTGAAAGGGCACTCGTGGATAATTTCATAGGTTTACAAAAAGTAATGGTCAATCTTTCTTCTAAATTCGATAACCTCGCAAATCAGATATCTAAATTATTAGAGTTGTTCGAGATCTCTGCAAGAGCAATGGCTGCAAAAGATTTTAGTGTTGGAAGAGAAAATAAGGAAGGTCAACAAATTATAGAAAAACTGGATAAGATATCAGAACATGCTGGATTGATAGGAAAAGGCCTCGTGTTGATACACGAAGCAGGTCAGGGTTTATCCCCCCAACAACCAAAACCAGAGATTAAAAGAGCACCACTCACAAGAGAGCTTCCTGTACCCGGGATTAAAAGAGCACCCATAAGAGCACCTCCAATAAACCCGATGATGCCAAGGCCTCAGCAGAAAAAAACTCAAGAGATTGGAATGCAGAGACCTATAAACACTGGACCTAGAAAAGAGAAGAAATTCAG
>CAZMIN010000005.1:0-1041 GCA_964566405.1 Candidatus Woesearchaeota archaeon
TTTTCTAAAGTTGGGCATTGGCAACGAAATATACTAACCACTATACTACTCACGCATAAAAGAAATTAGAACTCTGGGTTTAAAAAATTTGATGGTCCCAGCAGGGATCGAACCTGCGACCTTTTCGGTGTAAACGAAATGTTCTACCACTAAACTATGGGACCCGATTATTTTCTAAGAAGTTTTGAGCTTTTAAGCTTTTTCTTTCAAAACCTTTATAAGGACTGGATTTTAACTTTCACTATGGAATCAGACAGCAAACCAGAAGACCAAAATATTCCTGAAATGGGAATTGATAATAAATATTCTAATAAGAAACTAATTCTTCCCGAGAACACAGAAAAGATTCAGAAAGAAATGGAGAAAACAAAGAAAGAATTGGAAAAATTAAAGATTTTTATTGTTAAAAAATATCCTTTTACCCAGGCTATAGGAATTCTTCCACCCCAGACAATTCCTTTATTTATTAAAGAAGAAGAGGTTCCGAAAGAAACAGAAAAATATGTGCAAATTTATGTCGTTGTTCCTGAGGAAAATTTTAAAGAAATTCCCAAAATAAAAGCCGCAATTGTTAAACAGACAGAAGGTTTAAAACAGAAGGTTTGGATTCAGGTCAAGACGCCTGTGGACATCTGGGAGGCTTCCCTGGATAGTAAATTCGACATTGCAGAATCGATAGCCATGTCCTTCCCACTTTATGACAAAGGAATTTTGGGGGCGTTAAGGGTTGCACAGATTCATAAATCCCTTGTTTTGCAGAAATTCGACAAATATGTTGTTTCTTATGTTATAGGGGGTGGCTTAGTCAGAGGGGAATCAATAAAAGATTCTGACGTTGATGTTTTTATAATTATTAATGATACAGATGTCAAAAGAATGCCTAGGTTAGAGTTATTAGAAAGATTGAGGAGTATGATTTATAAAAGTGTTGGAGAGGCCACTGCTCTCGCAAGAGTGAAGAATCGTCTAGAGCCCCAGATTTATCTCTTGACTGATTTCTGGCAATCTGTCAAAGATGCTCACCCTGTGATGTTCACTTTT
>CAZMIN010000005.1:1051-19758 GCA_964566405.1 Candidatus Woesearchaeota archaeon
CTCTACGACAAAGGGACATTCATGCCGTGGAAGGCTCTTCTTAAGATGGGTAAACTGAAACCATCTCCTGAAGCCATCGATATGTTCATGTCTATGGGGGACAAGACATCCACAATAGTCAAGAGAACTTTACTCGATTTAGTCATCCGTGATATTTATTGGGGTGTCACGACACCTACACAGGCCTTATTCATGCTGCAGGGACTCCCACCACCTGTTCCAAAACACCTTGTTTCTGAAACAAAGAAGATTTTCGTAGATAAAGAGAAGATGCTGGAAAAGAAATATGTGAATATTCTCGAGAAAATCGTCGGAATCTACAAAGATTATGAACATGAAAAGATAAAGGAAGTAAAGGGTGTTGTTGTGGATAAGTTAGTAATAGATATGGAAGATTATTTGAAGAGATTAAAAGAATTGAGAAAGCAAATTGAAAAAAAATCAGATGAAAAAACCATAGAACAACTCTACAAAGATATTTTTAATCTACTCGAAGCAATTCTGGGTAAGAAAGCACAAGCAACAATGATTTCTGAATTTGAGAGTGAAATGGTCAAGAAAGGAAAGTTCACGCAACAGCACATGAGAATTTTAAGAGATTTAATCCATGCACGGGCTGAATTTAAGAAAGGTAAATTGAATTCACACAAAGTTGATGCGGTTAGGAAAAGTGCGGTAGTATTGATTAATGATCTTATTGATTATTCACAGAGGAAAGACATGGTTTCTCTTGAAAAAGGAAGAATGAGACTGAGATACAGGAAAGCAGGAAAGACAATGGTTGCGGAAATATTACACTGCAACGGAAGTAGTTTTTTATTTATGGAAGAAGGGAAGATAAAGAAATTAACAGACAAGATAGAAGATTCAAACATGAAAGAAGTTTCTGACTGTAGGGACCAGCAGAAAGCTAAGAAAGATTTAGAGGTTGATCCAAGAGTCTTTGACTTGGTGAAAACAGAAATAGGAGAGTTTGAGATAATTCTTTAAGATGGGTAACCTTAAACTAAGCGAAGATTTAGGAAGAATTTGTGCAAAGATGAATGTGCTGGGTGATAATCCTGATTCTAATTTTGAGGTTGTTAGAGAACATTATCTGGATCCTAAGAAGAGTCACGTGGTTTTACCATTGGGCCATCCAGACGGTTCTTATAGATATCTCTCTAGAATAAAAAAGATTATAGTAAAGGCTCTAGAATATGGAAACATATCCTTAGAGGAACTTCCTCTCGGGGCTCCAGAACATTTGGAACAGCTAGTCAGATAACCCTTACAGAAACTTTAAAAACCAATTTCTAATTAATTAACTATTATGAAAGGAAAAGTTGTTCAATTTCGAAGGGGAAGAAAAACAATTCACGAGAGACACTTTTTAATAGAAGTAGAAGGAAGCAAGAGCAGGAAAGATGCTGAAAAGTTTGTCGGAAAAGAAGTTGCCTGGAAATCTCCCGCAGGAAAAATAATCAAAGGAAAAATTTCTTCTGCTCATGGAAATAAAGGAGTCGTAAGGGCTATTTTTGAAAAAGGCCTTCCGGGCCAGGCTGTTACGACAAATGTGGAGGTTAAATAAAATGGAGGGGGATGATACAAGATTAACATTGGTAGAAAAAATTGGTTTTAGGAAAGGAAGGACTGTTAATTTGACTCAATTGAGAAGAGGTGTGTATGATATGGCAATTTATCAAGAATGTGGTGATATTAGGGGGTCTTATCTTAGGGATTTGTCTTTACAAGATATAGAATTACTTTTAGAGAATATAGAAGAAGGAGAATTTTGTATTTGTCCTGCGAGCAAGAGGCAGCTAGGAGATATATCATAATGGGTCTAAGAAAAGCATCGGCATATTCTAAGAGAAAAGTTCTTCCTTATACAAGGATTAGCAAAAAGAAAGGAAAGTCTTACGTAAAGACTGTTCCCCAACAGAAAATAGTTAAATTCACGATGGGAAAAGAACCCCTCTTTAATAAGGGAAGACTTCCACACAAATTAACCCTTATTTCTACGGAAAAGGTCCAGATAAGACACAATGCTCTCGAAGCTTCTCGACAGTATATCAACAAGAAGCTCGACAAAGAGTTGGCTGGCCAGTATCTATTTAAGGTTATCCCCTACCCACACCATATTCAGAGGGAGAATAAAATGCTGACAGGAGCAGGATCTGACAGAATGCAGACAGGAATGCAGCTCTCTTATGGAAAATCTGCTGGTAAGGCAGCTATTCTAAAGGAAAACAGCAGGATTTTTTTCATCGCTGTTCCGAATCCTAGGGCTGTGGTGTTTGTTAGAAAGATTCTGAAACAAACCAAATCAAAACTCCCTGGAAAATCTAAGATTCTCTATGAATTTGAAGGGAAGTAATTATATTAATTACCTAGTAGTAACAAGTAGAAACATTTATAAACTTCTTTTTTCTGGAAATTATAAGGAAAATGGCAAACGATAATCAACACGAAAGAAGAGAACAGAAAAGAGATATAGCTCTTTATAATTTAAGATCTAAGGATCTATCAAATCTAGCTACTGCTTATATCATTCAACAAAAAGACAGTGATTTTGGAGAAATGGACAATTCTGCTGTTGAGAAATTTTTATATCATCCTTCTTTTAGTTCTGCTGTTTCTGGAGATTTAAAATACATAGATTCAGAGACTGAGGAAGAAACCTTACTTGCAGGTGTTTCTGAAGAAGACATAAAAAGATCAAGGGAAGGGGGAAGAAGATATTCAGGGAGAGTAGAAGTTAGTGAATACAAAACAATTGGAAAAGCCGCAAATATTATTCAGGACGGACTTACGAGAGTGAAGGTGGAAGATATAATGGAGCTTATGGGTTCTGATGTTCAAGTTGATCAGAAGTACAAAGATAAATATGTGGGTGATTTGCTCGAATCTGAAGATGAAAAAGATAAAAAGGTCGCCAATATGCTTATCGGAGTATATCTAGGATATCTCGCTGCAAAAGGAGTTTCAAGAGCTCTTTCACAGACAGCAGATTCTAGTAAAAGTGGTTTGGAAAGATTATTGTCTGGTGAAGAATTACCAAGAGCTGCTTAGGGAAAAAGCTAAAATGACAAATTTAGAATTAGAAGTTGGAAAAAGATATGGGTTCTCAGATTGGTTCGTAAAATATGATTTTTTGGGGTTTGTTGATTTTGAAGAAAAAAGATTAATAACTAATTTTGGAAGCCAAGGAGCCCTAATTAAAATTGGAGATGCTAAATATGTAGTTGCTCCAGACGAAAGAGGAAGGTTCGTAGTTTTGGCACATTATAATCCAAAAACAATGAAAAGAGCAGAGATTTTTTTAGGAGAATAAAATGAAAAAAGCATTAACCGTACTTGCATTGGCAACAAATTTAGCTGGATGTATCCACAATCAACCAACAATCTATCCTCTATCCATGAGGGAACACGAAGAAAGGAAACTCAATGGTGTAATTGGCTCTGTAAATGAAACTATGATGATGTATCACCCAGATTCAATTGTTCATTACAGAGTATCAATAAAGATTCCCACTCAACCTACAGATCAAAGCAGAGGTGCAATGAATCGAAGAATTAGATCTGTTAAGGATACTTTGGTGGCAAATATGGTATTCACAAACGGAGACTTTCCAAATGGTTTTCCGTTTTCAGAAGAAGAAAGAGTCTCACTTTATATTACTAAGGGATTTCCAAGAATTGGTCTAGAATCTTTTCAATTGCTTAATAGTCAAACAGGAAAAATTAGAAGAAGGTAATTACTCAATCAAATCTTTTACTAACTTTGCCATTACTTCTAAGAATTCTTCTGCCCTATCCTGCCACATATCTATCTCGATACCCTTCAGATTCTTGAGCTGACCATGGGCAATTTTCTTGTGAAGCATTAATAAATCTCTGTACCAGATAACATATTTCATCTTTAATCTTCCTGTATCTACAAAAATCTCTTTCAAATCGGTAGGAATGTGCTCTGGTGATGCTGGTGGAACATTTGCAGCTATCAAAGCCGCATGTGCAGAATCCACCATTGCCCAGTACAATCCTTCTATAGAATTTAATTCTGCTAACTTGCTCCTCGCTATGTGTGCGGGGGCTCTCTGGAGTGCGCTGTAAATTGCTTCTGGAGTTGAGTTTATCTTTCCTTTCACTAAAAGATATTTCAAAGGTTCAAAGAATCCTGCCAGATCAATCATTGCTTCCCCGTATCTGAGAATATTTATTATTACAGGATCTCCGCGCATAAGATCTTCCCACCATGTGCTTAGTTTAACTGTATTTATGTGCAGACTCTTTTGATAAGGATTCTTTCTTAACATCTTATCCAGTTCTTGCCTGTACCAGGCGATTAATTCCTGGTCCCAGTTTATCGTTACATCATCGAGGATAATTATTATATCGATATCAGAACCTGTGACGGTTTCCTGCCTTGCTGAGGATCCAAAGAGAATCACAGATTTAATTATTTTATTGAATTTCTTAAAGACTTTCGTGGCGAAATCCATGGCAATATCTGACTCTTTTTTTAAATCCAGTGTAGGGACACCTTCGAGTTTTTTTGTTTTAGGTTTCTTTTTCTTCACACTCTTTTTTTTCTTCATTTTCTATATACTTTAATATATATTATGGAGTATAGTTTTTAATTCTTTTTATTTAATCTCATTCCATAGGTCTTCCAGACATTCTCCCCCCTCTTGCGCCAGGCATTTGTCCTCCGAGTTCTTGCGGAAGTTGTGAAAATCCTGCTCCAAAAGTTTCATAATTTATTGAAGGAAGCATCTGACCAGAACCAGAGAAATATCCTTGCGTAAATCCCTGGGCCTGATTCCAGTAAGGGGCCATATTCATGGAATAGATTGGGGAACCCATGGCTTCCAAGGATTCCTGGAAAGGGGGTGTCTTAAAATGCTGCCACCAATGTCCTGCTTCAATAAGTTTTTTTGCTTCAAACCCCTTCTTTCCAAAATTTTTCATTATTTCTTTTATAGGAACATTCCCCATCCCCATTGGCAACTCTGTGTGTTCAAACCCAAAATTATCAGATAGGTGTATTTGTTTTAGCACAGGAGCTACTTCTTTTGATTCATCTATTATATCTTGTTCTGAATAACCAAACTTCCTCAACATATTTATGTGCCCTACATCCCATGTTGCTCCGATGAATTTCTCTGCCTGAGATTCTGCAGAAGATTTAGACATGCCTTTTTCAACAGCTTTTTTTACAAATTGCTCTCTGGATTTTTCAACCATCTCTCTGATGTTTTTTCCCGTGCTTAAGGCATGGGTTGCGGGGGGATTTTCTATGACGAGTATTGGAGCCTTGTCTTTGAATTTTTTGTAAGATTCGAAAGCTGCGTTTCCAAAAGTCTTTGAGGATTTCTCGAGTGCGAACTCTTCTACGGGAACATACATTTTTGGTGTAAACCCTGGTTTTTTCATGGTGTTTATCAAATCATCCATCGCCTTTGCCTCTCCAAATATTCCGGGTTCCTTATCCAAAGCATCCTTAAATTGCATAGATACTTTTTTCAATTCGTTCTTCTGGTGTGGTGTCCCATACTTGTATGCCTTACTAAATAGATTATTTGCCTGCAGGTGTAAATCTTCCAGATAATTTTGTGCAGCCCTATAATGTCTGAATGCTGTTGCCTGGTGAGGATCTAAATCACTAAGAATATATTGTCCGCTTTCGATTTTTCCTATCGGCAGATCCTTCAGAAGGGGTTTATTTTCTTCAAGAATCTGATCTGCCCTTTCTTTATTCAAAATCAATTGTGAGATTGAATTGCTCCACTCACTATTATTCAAAGTTTCTAATCTTTGTTCGGGGGTACGAGGTTCTCCCGAAACAATTTTTCTCTGGATTATGTCTTCTCTCGATTCTCCAGGCCTTAGCCCTTTCTCCCTATTTACTCTTTCTATGACTCCTGGTTTTATCTCTTCTCTAACAGGAAAATACAGAGTTTCGGGTTCTAAAGGGGCCATTTTTCCTGTCTCTCTATTCACTGCTATCATTTTCTTGAATTTTTTTTCTTCTTCTCTCTCGGAAGGTGGAAGTAGTTGAGAACCAGGAATTCCTTCTGCAGAATGGAAATTAATGGGGATATTTCCATCAGGATTTAACTCATGACCTCTTATGAGTGCGTCAGCTACTTTTCTCTCTGCAGATTCTCTGTCTACCTCGCTAAATCCCTGCTGGCTCATACCTGCAACATCCATGACAGGACCATGCATACCAATATCAACCCCTGTTAATTTTGCTAATCTGTTTACTTCTTTTAAGTGTTGTTTTGGCATAGCATCAAAAACATCGGGACTTACTGCCGTCACGTCTACATATTTTACCCCTGATGAAAGTTTTGTGGAAACCTCTTGTAAGATATTTGCAGACCTAACATCTGTTGTTAGTCCTAGATTTCCTCCTGCCCCATAACTGCCCTCTGGCGGCTGAAGTGTAGAGTATCCCCCCTGATAGATTTCACTAATTGTATATCCCTCTTTTGCCATTTTTCTTGAAGTGGAAAAGCGTAGCAAATTTTATATTTGCTCTTTTTCCATAAGAATATTAATAAAAATTTGTTTATATAATTATTGTTAGCTCTTCGGTGGTTCGAATTTATATTTTATTTCCTCTCTTTCAAAAGGATCTTTTCTTCCTGCACCCTCTATATCCATTCTTTTTGTAGGCTCATATTTTTCAATAGAGATAGGTTCTCCTACACTAGCATCTGAAGATTGTGCGAATGATACTTCTGTCCTGACTTCTGATCTTCTTCCAACATCTCTAAAATCTACATGTGCAGGGGCTGTTGCCGCTTGTTCTGAAGACACATATTTTACCTCTGTGTTTTCTCCACCACCCGCAGAATATTTGAAAGGATCGTCTTCTTTTATTGTTCCTTCTGGTGATATAGGTGGTGAGAGCGATTCCCAGCCAGACAGAGAAAACCCAACCCCTTGAGAACCCGCAATCCTTTCCAAAACAGGAGCAGACTCTTCTATTGTTGGCTGAATAAAACTAGAAAACTCCATATTATCTATACCTTCAATTATTGTTTGTTTCTCTACATCTTCGAGTTCTTCTTTCAAGTCCTCTTCTTTAGAATCATCTTTAACTTCTTTTAATTCTTCTTCAGACGCCTCTTCGGTTTCTTTTTCTTTTGGCATTCTTAGGTGTAACTCGGCATTCCATGGGCTTTTTTATAGATGTCGAATAACTTGAAAGCATTCTCTTTTGCTGTTTCTTCTGCGATAGGTCTCAGAAGCTCTTTTTCTACGAAAGTATCAGGCTTTATTTTTCTTACTTTTTCTTTGGTGGATTCTTTCTCTTTTTTTTCTTTCTTCTCATAACTTCCGACCAGCGCAGCAAAAGGGTTTGATCCTGATTTTTTCTCTGATTTTTCTTCTGCTTCTGCATCTTCCAGGAAAAAATTAATCTCGTCCTGTAATTCCCCCAAACTCTGTGTTGTTGCTCCCTCGATTAATTGAAGAACATCTCCCAAATCTGACTTTTCTAGCTCCTCGTCTAATTTTTTTATTTCATCTTCATTTAAAACATATGCTTTGAAACTTATGTCTGCCCTTCCTCCAAACACATAGTGTGGTTGTGCGGCACCTATTTTTTGAGGAATCCCTCTAAACTTGAAATCAACCAAAACACAGCTGTAACATTTTCTTGCAGGTTTATAATTTTCCAGTTGCTTTGGCAGTTTTCCCTCGAGAATAGTTTCTTTTACTTTTAATTCTAATTTTCCCAAGAGAGTCAATTCCAAAAGGATTGTATTAAAAACTTTGACCATTGCGGGCTCTCTTCCCACATCCCTAATTTCTAGTTGTTGCGCTGTTCTTAGATAGGGTTTTGCCCATCTGGAATAGAGTTTTAAACTATTTACCTGGCTTCTGAGATACGTCTTTTCAATTTCATATCTCTTCCTCAGTTCTTTTTCAGATTGTACCATCCAATCGTTGAATTCTAAAATCCTCGGCCTTAAAATCCTCTTCACTCTGTCGTTCAAATCTATCTTATCAACATCTTTTAAATCTTTAACAACCAGAAACGCATCTAAGAGCGTCTGAAAACCCGCTGACTGCCCTAACGCCATCGCCTTTATACTCGAATTTCCTTTTGTTATGAGATCTACCTTATCCAACCATATCTGTTTCAGAGCCAGAACAGCTGCTTCTTTCTTGTCTGTCTTTAAATCATTATAATTATTTAGCCTTATCCTGAATTCTTTTAAATCATATATGATATTTAGGACGCTTCTTAAAACAGTATTGATGTCCCCCATGATTTTCGTTGCCTGCTGTTGCATAATAACTGCCCTTTGTCCGAGTTCTGCAAAATGCCCTGAGCCAGGAGATGAAGCAAAGTTATCGATTAATTTTTCTGTTTCAAGTTTGAAATCATTCATCAAATCAAGAACAAAAAAGTAGACGGGTTCGAGGGTTTCTGAACTAGAATCATACATCAGTTTGTGTTCTGACATTGGTTTTTCCTTAATCTTGTCTGCGGGAATTTCTTCTGCAGAACCATATTCTTTCAGGAGTTCGTCTCCGTTTTCTGCATAGAGTTTTGGATTAACCTTTCCGATGATTTGTGCAATTGTCGCGACCATTATAAAGACAACCAAGGTTTTCTTTATCAAACTTTCCTTTAAGTTTGACTCAAGGTTGATTGTAAAAAGAAGGATTATTCGTTTAAAAAATGTTTCTAATGAAACATTTTAATTTTCGTCATTAGAAAAATTATCCAAGAATTCGTCATCCTCTTCTTCATAATCCGCTTCTTCGTTAAGATCATCCTTCCTTAAAAGGAGTTTTTCCATGCCATATATAGGAGCTTCTCATATATAAAACCTTCTTTGGTTTTTCGATTACAAAAAGGTTTTATAAAGTATTTTGATTTTTTTAGATAAAATAGGAAAATAAAATGAACCAGACAACCAAATTTATTTTGGACATGTTCAAGAGTAGCAAGAAAGAATTAATCAAGATCATCTTAGTGGCAACTTTTGGGGCTGGTTTGGCGGTCATTATCCCTTATATTTATGGTAGGCTTTTTGATCTTACAATTATTCCTGATACAGCACCAAATATCTTGCTTTCTCTTATTGGACTATGGCTCATATTAAGTCTGCTCTCCAATTATATTTCAAATATGACTGGATACATGGGTGAGGTTCTTGGAACAAAAATGTCACAGGAAGCAGAAGCAGAGGCATATTCTCATTTTCTTACCCTGCCAGTTCTTTTTCATAAGAAAGAGCAAAGAGGGGAAATTCTTCAAAAGATTTCTAGAGGATCGATGTCCTTGCAGAATATTACCGAAACCATTTCGGATATCTTGCCTCAGTGGCTTATGCTTTTATTCTCAATCGTAGTAATGTTAATTATAAGGTGGCAGATAGCTATTATAGTTATTATCTCTTTTTTTGTTTATGCCCTGTTCACAATTAGGCTAGTTAAACCAGAGATTTTAGCCAGGAGAAAAGAACATCGTGTATATGAAAAACAATATGGAAATGTTTATGATAAGTTGTATAATGTTTTCCTTGTTAAGAATTTTGTGATGGAAGAAAAAGAGAGAGAAAGGTTTTTTAAATCTCTTGTTGGAAAAATTCTTCCCGCCGTAAAAAACGCAGCTTCGAAATCAAGAAGAGTTTCTATTGTCCAGGGTGTTATTCATAGCATTGGCTTTGTGGCTGTTCTTGGATCTACAATATTTTTCTTAAGAAGCGGCGATATAACTCCTGGTCAGTTTGTTATGTTTTTTGGATATGTTAACCTGGCATTCGGGCCACTCAGGTTCTTTGGTATGGTGTATAGGAGATTTAAGAGGGCCGGTGTTGCCATAAGAAGATTTTTAAGATTGAGGAACATCTCCCCTGAAAAAATGAAACACGGAAACAAAACCCTAAGCAAGATCAAGGGAGAAATATCTTTCGAAGGAGTTGATTTCGGATATATAAAAGATAAATTAGTTTTGAAAAATATAAGTCTTAAAATTAAGCCAGGAGAGACTATCGCATTGGTTGGAAAAAGCGGCGTCGGAAAGACAACCCTTGCTGAATTAATTATGGGTTATTATCAGCCAAATAAAGGCATAATGTCGTTGGATGGTGTTGATATGTCCAAGCTACAATTAAGATGGCTTAGAAACCAGATAGCAGTTGTTCCGCAGGATTTGAATTTATTTAACGATACTCTCTTTAACAACCTGAAATATGCTGATCCAAATATCAGCTTGAAGGATGCTGTGTGGGCTGCTAAAGCTGCTTCTGCTGACGAATTTATTGAAAGATTGCCAAAGAAATATCATACAAAAGTTGGAGAGAGTGGTGTCAAGTTGTCTATGGGACAGAGGCAGAGAATTGCGATAACAATGGCTTTCCTGAAAGACCCGAAAATACTTATTTTGGACGAACCAACTGCTGCCTTAGATGCGGAATCTGAAAAAAAAGTTCAGGAAGGAATTCACAGGTTAATAAAAGGAAAAACCACGATAATAATTGCACACAGATTTTCTACTGTAAGAAATGCAGACAAAATAGTTGTTTTGGATAAGGGAAGAATCGCCGAGTTAGGAAACCATAAAGAGCTTATGAGAAAAAAAGGAATTTATTACAACCTTTATATGCTCCAAAAAGGATTGGATTAATTTAAATCCCGTAGTCTATTTTTATGGCTCGTCTGAAGTCGCCGGCTCTTATGGAATCATCCCGTGGATAAGATAATACATCCCTCATAACTCGTCCAAGGTTTCTTGGAATTGTTGAAGGGGTAGAGTATTTCCTCGTATTTAGCTTTGCCAATTCCCTTTCCTGGGATTCTTTTTTATAATCTTCAACATCTAGCAGGGGCTTTCCACTTAGAATATGGTGGATTACCATCGCAAATCCTTCCAAGTCACCTAACATGGTCGGTGTTTCACGCAATAGCCTTTCTCTTGTCATGTAATTTCTTGTACAAACCTTTTCAGCTAAACAACCATCTTCCAGTTCCTGCCTTGAAGAAACAAAATCGTAATCACAAACTTTTACATCATGTTCTCCGACTAAAATGTTACCGGGACTGTGATCGATGAAAAGCAAACCATTATTATGCAAGTAGTCGAGTGCTCCTGCATATCTTGATAAAACCCTTCCTGCGATTTCCCTGTCTTTATTAAGACTGCCATCTCTTTCTAGAAGCTTCCACAAATTATCTCCGTCAAAAAAATCAGTTATATGCATGAGGGCACCCCACCCAGAAGAAATAAATCTGGGGGTTACAAATCCTGGGAATTCTGCTATGACAGGGGCATGCCCCACCAAATTCCTAAGAGTTCTTCCAACATCGCCCAGATATCCTCCCTCAACGCTTACAATTCTTGGAAGCTGATGGGTTTCATAGAAGAGTTTTAGAGCAAACCTTTGTCCTCCGGGGTTATGGGCCGCATATAAAACTCCGTAACCTCCTTTTCCAATAACCTCTGGGGTAAAAGTGATTTCTTCCAAATCAATATCTCCTTTCCATCCCCTTCTTATTCTGTTCTGCACAGCATCGTTAAAACCTTCAAAAAAAGGGAAAAACTCATGATGAGGAAGACGCACCCTCTCATTAGAATCTAATCCTGAAAGTTTTCTCATCTGCTCAGAATTCCTTCGGAACCTAGAATAAATCTTTGAAAAAACTCCTGGTTTATCGGCTCCAAAAATTTGTTCAAGAGCTGAAAAAAATCCTTCATCTTCTCTTAATCTTTGATCTATTTCTTCCGGTTTTGGCCAATCATATTTGGGGTTCCAAATCCCGCGGGGAACCTCCCATCGTTCTGTGCTGTCAAAAACTTTAAGCAGTTTTATAGCTTCTTCTCTTTTAGCTCCAGGATCAGATATTTTATCCAACTCTTCCAGAATATAACCCATTTATTTAGTTTAAACTCTTTCTTAATAAAGATTATTATAGTAAGCAGCACAAGTAAATTTAAAAATAATGACTTCCTCCACTAAATATGGGTTTTTTAGGTTTTGGTAAAAAGAAAGATTTTATTGATCTTGGAGAGAGGTATAGAAGGCAAAAAGAAAAGGCAGAAGAGGTTAAACCAGATTCTTCAGAAGAATCTACTTCAAAAGGTGCTTTCGATTTTCTCGGGGGTTTGGCTTCTGGTTCTGGCTCGACAGAGGGTTCTGAAGAAGTTGTAGATGTTTCTGTAGGACCAGACAGAAAAAAAAGACTCGCGAAGAGGATAATGGATATGACTAGCAAGATGGAAGATTTATCGAACCAGATTTATCATCTACAGCAGAGAATCGAGGTTCTCGAGAAGAAGTTAGAAGTTAACAGGTTTTGATTAAATTTATTAAGTGTTTTTTCTTTTTTACGATATGAATAAGAAATTAAAGATTTTAACTGTTTGTACCATAGGGTTGAATAGAAGTAAATATTTGGCTTCTTATCTTAAGAATAAAGGATATAAAACAAGATTTGGAGGTATTGGTTTCGGCATTATTGATAAAAAAGCGCGCAATCCCTTTAGTCAAGAAGATATTAATTGGGCAGATATTGTAATAGTTGTAAGAAAAAAACATAAGCCTCTTTTAAAAAAACACTATAAAGTAAAAGGTAAAAAAATAATAGTTTTAGATGTGATTGACTCTAGGAAAGCAATTGGAGAAAAGTATCCTAAATTGAATAATCTCGATTTTGATGTCTTTCAAAAAAAGTGGACAAGACCACAATTAAGAAAGGCAATTAAACCTTATCTGCCTTTATGAAGAAAATGAAATTAGAGACAAAGAGGTTAATATTAAGGAAGCCTAGAATATCTGACTGGAAGGACATTGTAGAGGGTGCGGGGAAGTTAGAAGTTTCTAGGTATTTAACCATTGTTCCCCATCCTTATAAAAAGAAAGACGCTATTTGGTTTATTAAGGACTGTCTGAAAAAATGGAATAAAAAAGAAAAGACAGATTATCCTTTTTTTATTGAATTAAAAAAAGAGAAAAAAGTAATAGGGGTAATAGGAATTGCTGGACATAATAAACAACATAAAACTTGTGAAACCGGTTCCTGGATAAATAAAAAATACTGGAGAAAAGGATATATAACTGAGGCCAAAATTGCTGTAAATGAATTTGCCTTCAATAAACTTAAAGTTAGAAAGATGGAAACAGGAGTTTATAAAACAAATAAAGCATCAAATGCTACACAAAAATCAATAGGTTATTCATATGAAGGAAAGCAAAAAAAACACCATATAATTAAATCAACAGGAAAAATCCATGATGCACACCTATACGGCCTCTTCAAAAAAGATTGGAAAAAGAATCTTCCTAAATTAAAAAAGAAATTGGAAAGAAAACTAAAATGAAATCCCTCGAAAAAAAGACACGTGCTTATGCTTTGAAAAATGCTCTTGCTTATGATGGAACAGCACGCATGGGTCCTGTGATTTCTTCTCTGTTTAACGAAGGATTGAAAAGAGGAGAAGTAAAAAAATATTCAAAGAGAATTTCTGAGATAATTTTAAAAGTTAATGATTTATCACCAGAAGAGCAGAAAAAAGAATTTAAAAAATTACATAAAGATGTTCACGAGAGAAAAGGACGGGAAGGTCTTCCAGAGCTTCCTGGTGCAAAGAAAGGAAGAGTTATCATGAGGTTTGCTCCTTCTGCTTCAGGCCCATTTCACGTGGGTCATGCTCTGACAGCCAGTCTTTCTTTCTTATTTGTTAAGAAACATGGTGGAAAATTTTATGTCAGAATAGAAGATACGAATCCTGAGAATATCTATGAACCTGCCTATAAGATGATAAAAGACGAATCAAACTGGCTCTTCGACAGGAAAGCAAAAATACTGATTCAGTCAGATAGAATGCAAACTTATTATGGATACGCAAAAAAACTGATAAAGAAAAAAGCAGCATATATCTGCACATGTCCTAATGAAGATTTTAAGGTGTTTATTTCAGCCAAGAAGAATTGTCCTTGCAGAAAATCAGATGTCAAGGAAAATCTTCAGAAATGGAAGAAAATGTTGGATAAAAAGGGTTTTGGGGTTGGCGAAGCTGTTCTAAGATTTAGATCTGATATGAAAGATAAGAATCCTGCTATGCGTGATTTTCCTCTCGCAAGAATAAACCTTGCGAAACACCCGAGACAAGGAAACAAATATCGTGTCTGGCCTTTAATGAATCTTGCCGTCGCATCAGACGATATAGAACTTAAGATGACCCACATAATAAGAGCAAAAGATCATAGAGACAACGCAGAGAGGCAGAAAAAAATCTATTCCATTCTGGGAAAGAAATTTCCCTGGACAGCTTTTTTGGGAAGAATAAAATTCAAGAATATTGAACTGTCTGCAACAAAAATGCGAAAAGCAATAGAAGAGGGTAAATATAAGGGTTGGGATGATGAAAGACTTCCAACAATCGCTTCATTAAAAAAAAGAGGTTATAAACCTCACGCTTTCTGGAAGTTTGCGGAACAGGTTGGTTTTTCTGAAGCAGACAAGGTTATTGACGAAAAAGAATATTTCAAACTTCTCGATGCTTTTAATAGTTAGTAAACAACGAAAACATTTTTAAAGAGGAATTGTCTAATTAGATTAATAGTTAAATTAAATTAAATTAAAAAAAGGAGTGATATGGAAAATAGAAAAGGTTTGTCGGCTGTCGTAACTACTCTTATAATTATTCTTTTGGTGCTTGTGGCTGTAGGAATTATTTGGGTTGTTGTCAGAAATGTTGTTGAGTCTGGAGCTGAGCAGATTGATGTCAATACAAAATGTATCGCTGTGGATGTGAGGGCCGTATCTGTCGTATCTGTTTCTGGTGAATCTGGAAACTATACTGTTAGCCTGAATAGACAAGCTGGAGGCGGAGATATAGGTGGAGTAAAGATAAACGTATTTAACGATACAGACAGCAGTGGTGTTATAGATTTCAACAATTCTATAGAAGCGTTGAACACAGAAACCGAGAAGATTGATGCAAATGGAGTAACAGGCGCAAATAAGATACAGTTTACGGTTTTCTTCCTGGACGCATCTGGAAACGAACAACTTTGTACCACAACAAAAGAATTTACATTTTAATTTTAATTTTTAAAATTCTTTTTTTATTTTTAATGTAGTTGGCGTTAAATTTATATACTTATTTTCTTTCTTGTGCATATGGAAAAAAGAGGACTGTCGGCTGTCGTAACTACTCTTATAATTATTCTTTTGGTGCTTGTTTCTGTAGGAATTATTTGGGTTGTTGTCAGGGGTGTTGTTGAGTCTGGAGCTGAGCAGATTGATGTTAGTACAAAATGTTTGGGTATTGATATTCGGGCTGTATCGGTTGAACCTGTGAATGGTGAAGAGGGGAATTATTCTGTAAATCTGGAAAGAAAGTCTGGTGGTAATGAAATTGAGGGAATAAAAGTGAATGTGTTTAATGATACAGACAGTAGTGGAGTTATGGACTTCGGTGTTGCAATTGAGGAATTGAATGAAGAAACAGTAATCTTAGAATCAGGAATAATAGACGCAAACAAGATTGAATATACTGCTTATTTCAAGGACGCATCTGGAAACGATGTTTCTTGTACTTATACGGGAGAATTTAATTTTTAAAGAGATAGATTTAAAAACTAATTTTACGCAGAATTATTATGACAGCTAAAATTTGGGGTTGTCCCCATCACTGTTTGTAAAGATTTTTTTAGCTGTGCGAATATTTTTATATCATTCTTTCCTGAATTAAATAATGGAATCAGGCCTGACCCTTCCTTAAAGGAGGTTGGTCAAGGAACCTTGGTTCCTTACAATGGTGGTTGTAGTTTAATGGTAGAACGTGTGGTTGTGGTCCGCAAAATGAGGGTTCGATTCCCTTCTTCCACCCTTAAAACTAGAAAATGGAACTCAAATTAACAAGATCTGAAGAGAAGGATTTACCAATAATAGCTAAGGAATATGGGATTGAAATGTCAAAACCCCCTTATAACGAAAACTGGACTGAAAAGAAATCTATGGATAAAATGAAATTTTTTAATCAATTCTATGATTTATTCACTATCAGATCTGATAACCAAATAGTGGGATTTATATGTATTAATCCTACGTTTATGTGTCCTGGAGAAGTTGCTTTTGGGGAAGAGATGGTAATAAAAGAAAATTTCCAGAATAAAGGGATTGGTACTTGGGTTTTTGGCCAGATATTTGAAATTTACAGAAAAAAAGGTTTCAAAAAATTTATGGGAATTGCATATATCGGTGAAAGACCGCTTAATCTATATAAAAGATTGGGTATTTTACCAAGTAAACAGGGAGTATTAATAGAGAAAAAACTAAAATGAAAGAAACAGTAAAAGGATTTAAAGATTATTCTGGGAAAGAAGCTGCAAAGAGAGCAGAACTTAGAAAGATCATAGTCGAGACTTTTGAGAAATATGGCTTCGAGCCTGCAGAGACGCCTATAATCGAATACGAAGACTTTGTGAAGGGAGAAAACAAAGAAGATGAAGCTGTTTCAGACATCTTTAAATTAAGAGATAAGGGAAAAAGAAAACTCAGTCTTAGATATGAGTTCACATTTCAGCTCAAACGTTTGATGAAGAACAAGAAACTTCCTTACAAGAGGTATCAGGTCGGGGAGGTTTTTCGGGACGAACCTGTTACTTCAAACAGATTCAGGCAATTTACCCAGTGTGATGTAGATACAATAGGAAGCACTGTAAAAGACGAGGCAGAGATTCTTGCTCTTTGTGATGAAATTCTTAGAACGGTCGGAATAAAGCCGATAATATTGGTTAATAATAGATCTTTATTGAATGAAATTCTCGAAAGTGAAAAGATAAAAGAAAAAGACAGACTCCAGGTATTGAAGGAAATTGATAAATATGGAAAAATTTCTGAAAAAGAAATTAGAAACAACTTAAAAAAATACAAGGCTGATAATATCATAGGTTTGCTCAAGAAAGGGGAGAAGTTTTTCAATCAGTTCGAATCATATAAAGAAGTAATAAGTCTTATAGAATATTGCAAATCTTACGGGATAAAAGTTCTTTTTTCTCCAACAGTTGTCCGTGGCCTTAGTTATTACAATAAAAATGTCTTTGAAATAAAAGCGGGGGGAATCAAGGATAGCCTTATTGGAGGAGGAAGCTATATGTTTGAGGGTATTCAGTCTACAGGGGTTGCTTTTGGATTAGATAGAATAGCCCAATTATCAAAAATGAAAGATGAAAGAGAAAAGTTTCTGGTCATTTCTCTTAATCAAGACAGAGAAGCGATAAAACTGGCACAGAAACTCAGAAAGAAGGGAGAAATCGTTGGTGTTTATTATGGGAAACCATCCAAGGCCCTAGAGTATGCTAATAGTTATGATATTGGTAAAGTTATTTTTGTTGGTGGTAAGGAAGTTAAGAGTAAAAAATTTAGGGTTAAGGATATGAAGACCGGGAAAGAAAAATCTATTTCACCTTAATTTCCATTCTCCATGAATTTTCTTCTCCTGTGAAATCTGCCCCTGTGACTTTTAGAGGTCTTTCGAACAAAGGACAATCGAGGACAAAAGTTTCGAATTCTCCGCCTTCTCCTGCAACATGAATCTTATATTTTTCATGGAGTTCTTTTACATCCTCTATGAATTCGTTGTCTATTTTTCTTCCAAGCCAAGAACCGTTTAAAGGATAAGCAGCAACCCCTATAATAATTACTTTGAACTTTCTTTTTATTAGTTCTTTAAGATATTTGTACTCATCCTTATGCCAGAGGGGGTTGAAACATTCTAATTTAAGTTTATCACATATTTTCTGGATTCTCGATGCCTGGTATTCTGAACGAAGGGCCCCTGTCGCGATACAATCTATCTTATATTTTTTCTTTGCTGTTTTTATAGCCCTCTCCAAATCCTTTAGCTCTTTCTCTTTTTCTCCCTTTGTCTTATCTACTATTAAAGGGATGTTCATGACTTTTGCCTGTTGTTTTGTTTTCTGAATAGATGGTGTATGAAACATATAGCTCTCAGGGTTCTTGGATAAAATAGTAATTAGGCACGCCAATTCATACCCTTTCTTTTTGGCTAGATATGCAGCCATTGTAGAATCTTTCCCTCCTGAGAATAAAATAGCACATCTCTTTTTCATGAATTGAATAATAACAGGGAGTTTTTAAGGTGTTTTGTTATGTTACACACCATCATAGAATATATAGTATAAGATATAACTAATTAAAATTATAAATTTATTTAAATATAGTTTCTTAAAAGATATTTAATGTTTCGAATAAAATATGTTGATTGTAGAAGAACGTCAGCACTCACTCTATTAAGAAATGATTATGTTGCGTTGCAAGAAGCAGACAAAAATAACGAAGAATTAACCCTTGCGACACTGGATAAGGGTGGTTGGGGGCTTACTTTTTCAGACAAGTATTTTCGGAGATTTGTTAATGGCTCAGGGGATGAGGCTATAGAAGAGGGTCGTCTTAAATATGTCATAGCCTTGAGGGTAGCTCGGAATGCTGCAAAGGAAAGAAAAGAAGGCAAGGGATTAACCAAAAAAATCAGCTAAGGGATTTTCAAAATCTCTGTTGATTTTTTCCAAACGTTTCTTTTTTTCAGAATCCATTTCTTCCAGTTCTTTTTCTACTTCTTTTTTTAGGTCTGCGAAAGGATCTGGGTTGTGTTTGAAATAAACTTCTTTTAACCAGATATGAAATTCTTCGAAGTGAACTTCTTGTTCCAGCCATATTTTTTT
>CAZMIN010000005.1:19768-25928 GCA_964566405.1 Candidatus Woesearchaeota archaeon
AGGGAAAGCGATTATCCTCTCTTCTTTATCGTCTCCGATAAACTCTGTAAAAGAAACCCTCTTCTTTTTTTCATCTTTCTCAAACTGATCCAATAGTCTTCTGTACATCTCTTTTATCTTGTCTTTGATGCT
Organism: Candidatus Woesearchaeota archaeon; assembly: GCA_964566405.1. Lineage (GTDB taxonomy): Archaea > Nanobdellota > Nanobdellia > Pacearchaeales > GW2011-AR1 > ASMP01. The sequence continues at coordinate 19,901 of CAZMIN010000005.1, forward strand.
GAATCTCTGTTTTGGAAGAGAGAATTCAACTTCCCTCAATGCATTCTTTTTTATTATCTCTCTTTTTATTCTTCTGTTTTCTGTCGCTACAGCTTTATTCAGAGACTCCATTAATTCCTGAAGCGTTACCTTTTTGAATCTTGGGATTGGTGTTCTTAGAACCAGTTCTGGAATTTCTTCTCCGAGTTCTATTCTTTCTAAAATGGGTGTCTTTTTCTCTTCTTTTCCGAAAAGGATTTCGTCTATACTCTTTATGTATTTGTTGAGAAGGATTTCTGACTTGATTCTCAGGAGAAGTGCTGCCGCCAACAAGACTTTGCTGGAAACAAAGAAGTCTGCTTCTTCAAATTTCGAGATTTTTTCCAGATATCTATCTGAAAGAATAATTATATCTATGTCCCAGGGATCTAATTGCTCTGTATTTATCAAATCATAGATGATTTCCTGCCATCCAATTTCTCTGTTGAACAAGATATCATGAATTTGTTCTTGTTTTACAGGGTTATTCCCCTTCTTTTCCATATTAATACAGAGAAAACAATTTTATAAAAGTATTGTAGTGCCTAAAATTATGTTATGTAGTGCCTAAACAATTCTATAGTAGGTATATTGAATCACTACTTTATACTGATTATCACCTGTCATTTTACAAGAGTAACATGAACGAAACCTTTATATAGTAGCAGGCACTGGATATAATATCACCTCTTTTTTCCCAGGAGAGGCTTCAGGTCAACTAATTTAATGGTCTGAATACTCTCCCAGGGTTATAATCATTAAAAATTTCAAAAATTAATTTGAGTAGGCTTATTAAGATTATTTGTCTTGCCTACGTGATATTTATTCCTCTTTCTTTACGTGTGATGTATCTTCATGCACGTGGTTTTTTTCTTCTGTTGGGGCCTTCTTAGTCTCGAATTCAGAATAATGGCACTTTCCACAATAAGATCTTCCCTGGGAATTCATTAGAAATACTCCTGGTCCACACCTCGGACAAAATCTATCTCTGGTTACTTTATCCCCTTCTATCTTGTATTTAGTATATTTCTTGCTGGTTGGTTTGTTCTTGTGTGGTTTTTTCCCTGTCTTTATTATTTTTCTTGGCATTTTTATTTATCTGGTTTCTCTTCTTCTTTTGACTGTTCTTTAATTTTTTCTTCAGATTGTTCTTGGGCCGGAGCAACGTCTGGCTTTTTTTCTTCTTGGTTTGGCTCTTCTGACTTTTGTTCTACAGGAGTTTCTGGTTTAGTTTCTTCCTGTGGAATTTCTGTTGGTTTTTCTGTTGGTGTGGGTTCTGGCTCTTGTGCAGGTGCTTGTTCTGCAACTGCCTTAGCTTCTGCTGCTTTCTTTTCTGCTTCAATTTCTTTCTCTGTCTTTGGCTCTGTTTTTTCTTTGTCTTCTACAGAAGAGTAAACATTAGCCTGTATTCTGAAAATCTTAGAACCGAATTTTCCATAAATTCCTTTTAGTTTAACAGTTTCAGGAGCTGTTGAAAGTTTCTCTGAAATTAATTTCTTTATATCTTGTCTACTTGGAGTAATCTCTGCCTCAACATTTGCTTCAATCTCGTTCCTCTTGAATAAAGGATTCTCTTTTTGATTTATTATTTTCAATTCCATAGAATACTATCTTGTTTTAATTGCAAAATTTCCTTTGTCTTTCAAATTCAGTCTCTTTGCTATCTCTGATTTTTCAGGATTCAAGACAACGATTCTTCCTTTGAATCCTTCTGTAGATTCTTTAGATCCACATTTAGGACACTTGTCTCCTGTTTCATATATCGTGTTGCAAATCTTGCATGCTTTTTGTTTCACCATGGTAAGACACCTACGCGAGAGCACCAAGTTTCTCTCGCGCTCTTTCCTTTAACTTGGTCAACTTCCCTTCATTTAATTTTATTATCATTTCTTTTTTCCTCCTTTAGTGGTTTTATGCTCTGTTCTGGCTGCCTTTTTTGCATCCCTCTCTTTCTTAATCTGGTCTTCTTTCAGCCATTCTATTTTTCCTAATCCTGGTTGTCTCATAGTCAGTCCTATCTTTGGTTCATCTCCTTTGTGGCTAATAGCAACAATTCTTGCTATACAAAGATCTCCCTGTTTCAGGCTTCTCTTTGTGGATTTTCCAAGTAAGGTGCTAGTCTTGCTGAAGCTGACAAAATCCTCCATTGTCTGACTTATGTGTATCATTCCTTTCATTGCGCCCATATCTATAAATGCTCCAAAACTCGTTATTTCAGATATTGTTCCGTAGATCAGTTCCTGAATCTCTGGTTTCCATGTGAGTAATTTGAAATTTGATTTATAATATGCTGCGCCGTCCCCTGGGATTATCACGCCTTCTCCGACATTCAAGACTTCTATCACAGAGATGACTCTTCCCAGTTCTTTGTCATAATACTCCATATATGTCTCTCTAAGTTGTTTATCGACGGCTTCTGAAGTAGGCAAACCAAATAACTTTGGCTCTACCCTTATATGATCTTCGACTTCTGTTAAATAGAACATTTTATCTAAAGAAAATAGTAAAAATTGGTTTTTAAAGGTTATTATATAAGCCACAAATTCTTTTATAAGGATATTTGGTGAATAACCTATGGAAAAAGAAATGGATTCCGGAGAAAAGAGATTAGTCTCTGTTCGTCTTTTGAAGCCAGAAGAACTAGAAGGGAACACGATTTATGTTGTTGTTGAACCAGCCAAACATGGTAACAGCAGTGAAAATTTTGTATCTAGGGCTTTTTCTGGAGAAGATTTTAGGTATAAAGAAGAAACAATTCCCGGAAGTTCTAGAAATATTTTAGAACAAGGGTCAAAATCAAATGTTGTGACAAACTTAGGAACGGGAAGTTTTAGGGATTCCGTCGCTCTCCATTATGAACTATTTATTGAAAAATTAGGGAGAGAAAACAATGCGCAAGTAAGATATAGTTTTTTGGAAGATGGTTTTGAGATGGTAAAAAATCTTGAAGAAATAAGGGGATTAACAGGAATTATATAACTTCCAGCCTCTTCTTCTGCCTTATCACTAACTTGGAATTCTTTATTTTTTTCTTTAAACCGGCATCGAGAGTAGCAACGACTATTCTAGGATTTTTCTTTGCAAAGCTTATTATGGCATTGTCTGTATCTCTTCCTTCTATTTCGAGAAGTTCAAATTTGTTTTTTTCCATAATCTTCAATGATAATTTAGACCCCAGCCCTTTTAGTTCTCTGATTACTTGTTTTGGAACTATTATTTGATATCCTTCATGTTCCAGCTTTTCGAAAAAATCTATCTTCTGCTTCACGGCGGTCATGATGAAACTTGTATCGAGTATTACTCTTCTCATGCTGTATGAAAGAGAAAAGAGATATAAAAACTTAACATTCATCACAACAATTCTTATAATATAGAATAGCTATCTCTAGTAATGTTAGGGGGTTTCTATAAATTATTTAATCAGGAAAAGACAATTATTGGAATGATTCATCTTGCGGGAAGAGATCAAAAAGAAAGAATCGACAGGGCTGTTGAAGAAGTTAGAATATATCTAGAAGAGGGCGTTCATGGCTTCATAGTTGAAGATTATCATGGAGATTTAGGAGATGTAACGGCTGTTTTAGAGATTTTTTCTAGAGATCCAACAATCCCCATGGGGGTAAATATTCTAAGGGATCCTTATTTGGCTTTTGATTTAGCAGATGATTATGGGGCAAGCTTTGTCCAGTTCGATACTATACAGGCTTCTCCTGGAAGCCCAAGAAACAATCGTAGATTCAATGAAGAAAAATATTTAGAAAGAAGAGATAGATATCCAGAAATTGTTGTTCTTGGAGGTGTTAGATTTAAATATATTCCTCTGACAGGGAGGTCACTTGAAGAAGATATAATAGAAGGAATATCTAGATGTGAGGCAATTGTAACAACTGGTTCTGGAACAGGGATTGAGACACCAACAGAAAAATTAAGAATGTTCAAGAGAATTATGGGTGATTTTCCTTTAGTCGTTGGTGCAGGAGTTAATGATAAAAATGTTAGAGAACAATTAGAAGTTGCAGAAGCAGCTATAATAGGAAGCTATTTCAAGGGTGGAAATACAAGTGATAGAGTCTCCAGGGGACTTGTAAAAAAGTTTGTTGCTCTTTCTGGGATAAGGTGAAACTTAACATTTATTAATTGTCTTTTCCAATAAAGAATATGCAGGAAAAAGAGAATGTTCTTAGAATCTTTCAAGAAACAAAAGAAGCCATTACAAAAGGGGATGTTGCAAAGATTAGAAACCTGAGCAACCAGACGACAAACACTGCTGCTCTGACTCACGATCCCGATAATATTTCTGCCGCAGTGGTTGTTTATGCGCTTTCTAAAATCATGGAGAGGGAAGATTATAGGAAACTTCCTGGATGGAACAACCTCTATAATACTTATATCGGTGCAATAGATAAGATTCTGGTCGCTCTTCAGAAAAACGATGAAAAAACATTTAGGCAGAACATAGAATTGATAAGAAATTCCATAAACAAATCTTCTGGAAAACTGAAAGATTATATCAAGGATGTTTTCAGGAGCGCCAGCATAAACAAGGCTTCTAGGCTCTATGAACATGGAATTTCTATGGAAAAAACTTCTAAGCTTTTAGGTATCACCCAATTTGAACTAGCAGAGTATGCAGGCAAGGGAAAGATTCCTGATGTTCCTGAAGCCAAGACTGTGAATGTAAGATCTAGAATTAAACTTATAATGGATATGTTTGCATGATAAAACAAAAGCAGGCAGCTGCTCCTGTAAAACAAGTTCAAACTTCAATCCAAAAGGCAATCATCTTCGACTCTGGTACATTGATAAGCTTTTCAATGAATGGAATAACAGATTATATTAGGAAATTAAAAGAAATTTTTAAAGGAAAATTTCTGGTAACAATTGAAGTAAAAAAGGAAATCGTTGATAAACCACTGACTATAAAAAGATTTGAACTCGAGGCCCTTAAACTTAAGGCGCTTCTTGATGATGGGATTCTTGAAATGCCTTCTTCTCTTGGAATAAAAGATAGTGAAATTACCAGCAAAACAAACGAGATATTAAGCATTGCTAACAGCACTTTCCAGGGAACAAAGAAAGACATTCATATTATTGATGCTGGAGAAGGTTCTTGCCTTGCTCTTAGTAAAATATTGGATGCTAAGGGGATAAAAAATGTTATTGCGATAGATGAGAGAACCACGAGGCTTCTCGCAGAAAAACCAGAGAACCTCATAAGGTTATTTGAGAAAAAGATGAACACAAGAATAACAGTCAAACAACAGAATTATAAATTTTTCAGCGGGTTTAAGGTGATAAGATCTGCAGAACTTGTTTATGTCGCGTATAAAAAAGGTTTGACCGGGTTCAAAGATAAAAATGCCCTTGATGCTCTTCTTTGGGCTGTCAAATTTAAAGGAGCTGCTATCTCTGGTGAGGAAATTGAGGAAATAAAAAGAATCGGATAGACAAAGCTTAAAAATCAGATATTTCTAATTAAAATAAGGGTCTGTAGTATACTGTTTATTATACTCCGCTCCAGCCGGAGAGAAGGGGGTTAAATTCCCTCCAGACCCATTTTTATAAAATTTGCCTTAAAAAATTGTATGCTCGTGTTATCATATATTAGTAACCATAAATGTTTAAATACTCAGAGAGTTTATTTTTGTGACTATACAACTTGTTGGAACGAATAAGTTGTTTTATACAATATATTGTAGTTTAAAATGGAGTGTCCATATTGCACTGGCTCCTCTAAGGTGACTGACAAACGAAAATCTCCTGAGGGAATAAGAAGGAGGAGAGAGTGCCTGAAATGTAAAAAGAGGTTCACGACCTATGAAAAAGTAGGGAAGAGTGACTTCCATATCATAAAAAAAGATGGCAGAAGAGAGAAATTCAGTCGTGAAAAACTTGAATCAGGAATTGAAAGAGCGTTTGAAAAAAGACCCACTTCTAAAGAAAAGATTGAAAAAATGATAAACGAAATCGAAGAACAATTGAGGAGAAAAGGCAAGAAAGAAATAAAGAG
>CAZMIN010000006.1:0-20179 GCA_964566405.1 Candidatus Woesearchaeota archaeon
GTTTGGTTTGTTTGGTAGTAAGTCTGGTTTTGATAGTCTGAAAGAATGTTTTCAGGACACGGTTGATAAAGTATATGCTATAGAATCTGGAATGTCTGCAGATCCTGCGATGCTCTGGAGGTTTGATGAAAAAGTAAATGTTGTTAGTTTTTCAGACGCACACAGTTTTTGGCCATGGAGAATAGGAAGGGAAGCGACTATTTTTGATATTCCTGAACTGACTTATGGGAATATAATCAAGGCAATCAGGACAGGAGAAGGTTTGAAATCAACGATAGAGACCCCTCCCGAATACGGAAAATATCACTGGGATGGTCACAGGGTTTGTAAGTTTTCTTGTGGGCCTGAGAAGACAAAAGAACTAAACGGAATATGCCCTGTTTGTAAAAAACCCATGACGATAGGTGTTGAAAATAGGGTGGAGGAGATAGCAAAACACCCAGATGGGTTTGAGCCAAGGAATTCAAAACCATTCCATAAGTTATTGCCTTTGCATGAGGTAATATCTCTGAATTTAGGGGTGGGAATGGATAGTAGGGGTGTCTGGAGTATTTATAATAAATTAATAGAACATCACAAGAACGAGTTTGAGATTCTCTTAAATGTTCCAAAGGAGACTTTATCCAGAAATTTTGATCAAAAATTAGTAGAGTTGATAATTCAGAATAGAGAGCAAAAAATAAAAGTTGATCCTGGTTATGATGGGGAATACGGGAGGGCTTTGTTAGGAGAAACCCAGGCAAAACTAATCTAGTTTTTTCTTTTAATATGTTTATAATGCGCTTCAGAAGTTTTTTCTTTGCATTTAGGACACTTTTCTTTTAAGGTATAACACTTACAAGACTTGCACTTTTTTAATTTCATTTAAGATTTATTATGTATTCTTTTAGGTGTGGATGGAAAGAGGTTGTGAAGTGTTTCTCGAGTTCATCAGGACTAACCCATTTCAATTCAACAAATTTTCCTCCTTTTTCTTCTTTCCCCCCAATAGCTTCGCATAAATAATAAATAGACAAGAATTCTTTTTTTTCAGGATATGTTTTTGCAAACACAGCCCCTAGACTTTCTACATCTAAACCTGTTTTTTCTTTTATTTTCTTCTTTAAATTTGCCTCTAAATCTTCCCCATCACTCAATTTTCCTCCGGGAAAACTCCAGGTAAGCTCTGAAATATAAGGATCTTTTTCTCTTCTTCCAATTAAGATTTTTCTAGTTTTTGTATCAAAAACAATTCCTAAGAGAATGACGCTGAATTCCTTTACTTCCCCCATGAAAATCTATCTAAAAGAGCTTATTTAAAGTTTTCGAAAGAATCTTCTATTTTTTAAAAATAAAATTCTATTTCGTTTACTTCTTGATAATGCTAAATTCTACTTTCTGTTTTCTGGCCTGTTTTTCTAGTTCGTCCAGTGCTTTTGTCAGGTTTTGGTCTGCTGTCTTGATGTCTTTAGATTCTGTTCTTAGGGAATATCTTCCGGCAGCTATGTATTTGACCCCAACATCTTGTATGTCTGACAATAAATCTTTTATCCTTGTTAATCCATCACTTTCTTTTGTTGTTAATGATATTTCTTTTTTTATGACTGCTTTTTTCTGTTTCTGCGCATTTAATATATCTAATATTTTTTTAGCATCTATTTTTCCCAGAATTTGTTCCAGTTCTTTCGGATCTTCTTTTGCTCTCTGTAAAAAATCATAGATTTTTTCTTTTTCTAATATCTTTTTTGTGGTTTCTTCGGCCTTATCTCCGAGGACGCTCTTCAGAATGTTTTTGTAACTTCTTTCTTGTTTGTATTGTTCTTTTATTTCTTTCTGTTCTTTCTGTGTGACCCTTCTCAGAGAGAGTTCTATCCTATCTCCAGAGATTCTCAATACTTTGCAAACTATTGTTTTTTTAGGAACAACATAATCTCTTATGTTTCTTATTCTTCCAGGGGCAATCTCACTCATTACAATGCTTCCTTCGCCATTCCTGTCTATACTAACAAATACGGTAGTTCCAATTATCCTGTCTACAGTGCATAATACAATATCTCCAACTTCTAGTTCCATATTTTAGCAAGAAAAAGAGTGGTTTTAAATCTTTACCAATTCAATCTCTAGATTTTTCTTCAAGGTGTTTATGAATTTTTCTTCTTTTTCTCTTTCTATCATACAACCTGCGGCAAACTCATGACCTCCGACTTCTCCTCCAATCTCATCTATGACACTGCTCAGAATTTCTCTGACATTTCTTCCGTTTCTGCCCACATTTCTGGCGGAGACTTTTATCTTGTCGTCAGAATAAGCCATTGTCGTGATGATTGTTCCTTCTTCATACATTGACGAATTTGATAGGATACTCGCGATTGTTCCTACTATTGTGTCTTTTATTCTGCCCTTTGCATTTATTATCAAAAATCTTTTCCCTTGTATTTTTTCAGCTTTTGCTGCAAAATCTAATCCAGAGATTATGTGCTGTTTGTATTTAATGTGAATGGCTTCTGCTTCTTTTCTTGCAGAAGCTAATTCCATACAAAATCGTAGAGCCACGCTGCTTTCTCCCAGCCTTGAGCAGGCGTTTACCATTGCACTCAACTGCCGGGCATCCTCTAATTTATTGAATAACTTTATCAAGAAGATATCGCCAATTATTTCTTTGTTTCCCTTCTTTGGATTTCTTAGCATGATAGCTGTAACCAACCTCTTCATTTCTTCTTCACTCAATTCAATGATACTCTTGTATTTTCCATTCGTGCATTCTATTTTAGCCTCCCTCAATAGTTCGATGACCCCTTCTGAATTTCCACTTATTCCAGGGATATATGGCTCTGAACTGTATTCTAGAACTCTGTTGAGGGGTCTTGTAGAGGGGTAAATCAGTAATCCACTTCTCTTTTTTACACCACCTCTGTCTAAAATATCATCACCTAGCAAATCTATAGATTTTTCCATCATATCCCCTATCATTCCCAGGACCGCTATTTTTGCAAATTCTTTATTTTCAGAATCCATTTCTTTACAGAATAAATAGGTTAGACCTGACGCACTAATTTTCTCCTTGTCATGGAGCATAGGGTTTACTATAGTTACATTCTCTGGAACTTCTTGTATTATTTCGTGATGATCGATTATAAAGACGTTTTGCAGTTCTGCTTTTTTTATGTCGTCTAACATACTTGAGGCAAGATCTAAGAAGAGAATTGTTTTATTTTTAGGAAGTTTATAGATTAATTCTTTTTCCAATCCTTTTACAATCTTCAATGAAAATTTTTTATCCAATCTTTTTAAAGATTGTATCATTATTGCGGCAGAAGTTATTCCGTCTGTGTCGAAGTGACTTATTACTTGTATTTCTTTTTCTCCTGATTTTTCAAGAAATTTTTCTACAGCAGACTTGATTTCTTTTTTTAAAATATCCCCTTTTTTTTCCATTTTTGTATAAGATTACTTTATTTTGTGATACTGCTTGAGCTTCTTCAATTGCGCAAATATCCTATCTTTTTCTCTCATCGATCGTTTATCCTGCTTATTTTTTTCGTAATGTTTTTTTACTCTTTCTAGTTTTTCTTCTACATTTTTTAAGTCAGGATTAACATATTTATCACCCAGTATGCTTGATATTTTTCCTTCGTAGTCTTTTGAGTGGATTCCTGATTTCCTTAGTTCCTCTCCTATTTTTTCACTGGTAAGGTCTTTACCTGAGAGTTCTAAGACTTTTTTCTCGAATTCTTTTTGAGATATCTTTTTAGCCTTGATTTTCTCTTCTGATTTTTTTGGCATTTCATTAAATTGCTAAATTCGTTTTTAAACTTTTGGATAAACTTTCGGATGTAAAAGATATTTAAATGTCGATGTTTTGTTACTCTTATGGGGAAAACAATAGGGGTTATTAGTCTAAAAGGAGGGGTTGGAAAAACTTCTGTTGTTGCGGCTCTTGGAGCTGCACTGGCAGATTTTGATAAAAAAGTTCTTTTGATAGATGGAAATCTTTCTTCTCCATGTCTAGGATTACACCTGAATATCATAGATCCTGAAAAAACACTTCATCATGTTTTGAATCGAACAGCGAATGCAAGGGAGGCAATTTATCAGTACGAGAATTTTGATGTGATGCCTTCGTCTACTTTTGAAAGGATAGAAACCAATCCCTTGAAACTAAAAGATAAGATTAAGGGGCTAAAGAAAAAGTATGATTTTATCCTCATAGATTCTTCCCCTACTCTTGATTTGGAGACTCTTGCGGTGATGCTGGCTTCTGACGAGATATTTGTAGTTACAACTCCTGATCATCCGACCTTAAACTCTACACTCAAGGCAATAAGACTTGCCAAGCAGAGGGGAACCCCCATCTCCGGATTGGTTTTAAATAAAGTGCATAAAAAAGATTTTGAACTTGCTCTGGAAAATATAGAAGAGATTGCTGGTATTCCTGTGATGGCTGTGATACCTTATGATACTAATGTTTTGAGGGCGCTTTCAGAGCTGATTCCCTCTACACACCACAAACCCAATTCAGAGGGAAGCATAGAATATAAGAAACTCGCGGCAACCCTTGCAGGGAAAAAATATAGACAAATAAGCATCAAAGATCTCTTTAGAAAGCTTGTTCCAAGAAAGCAAGAAATTAATCGAGAACTTTTTTATGAAGGGATTTTCAAGTGAGAGCAAAACCCTTATAAATCGTTAGAATTTTTCTTCAGCATAGCCCTGTAGTACAGCGGTCAAGTATACGGCCCCTTGGAGGCTGGGACCCAGGTTCGAATCCTGGCAGGGCTATTCCTAATAAGCTCCTTTGTATCTCCCTCTTTTTTCTACAGCTTTTAATCTTTCAAGAACAATCTTAGAATCTTTGGATTTAGAATATGCTTTCAAAACTTCTTTGAAGAGGGTTTCCCAATGTTTGAAGTGTTTTGCTTCCAGGGCTTGCCTCAGGAGATGAATGTCTACCGCCTTGTCTTCGAATTTATGGCTGTTAAATCCAAGCCCAAAATCTATGAAATATATTTTATTATCTTTTAGAATCATGTTAGAGGTTGTTAAATCTCCGTGAATTACATCTGCGTCGTGGAGTTTCGCGGTGTTTTCTCCAACCGACTTGCAGATTTCTTTTTGCTTTTTCAGTGGAAAATTATCAAGATGATCTGATAATTTTTTTCCATCGATGAATTCCATGCGGATTTCTTTTGCTTTTTCATCTACTTTTATTACATCTGGAGTAGGAATTATTTTTGAGGCTTTGGCCAGTAATTTTGCTTCAGAGCGAGTTCTTAATTTTCTGATTTTGTCATCGAGCTCTGGAATTCTATAGGATTTTTTTGTCCTGTCTTTTATGATAAAATTGTTTGAGAGAATTATTTTTGCCTCTGCTCCTTTAGCTAAAATTGTTTCATTCATTTTTTTAGCTTTGAAATCTTTGATTTCATTTTGGATTATTTTTTGTTTCATTTCTTCCAATAAAAGATAACTACCAAGAGAGCAATTAACAGGCTTATATCTATTGTCATACAATATTTGCAATATGCGCTTAGGATGAATTTTTGAACATAGATTAGATATAATGCACTTAACGAACCTATTATGACCATCGCATGTATGAATTTTCTCTTTTTTTTGGTGGGTCTTTTTATCTGTGAATAAATTAGGAGAGAACCTAAAGCAAATATAACAATTCCGAAATAACTGCTTTTTATTCCAAAAGTTGTGCTGTAAGAAGAATGTTGAACAATATCACACCCCTTGTTGGGGTCACAGATTTGAGACACAGGTATAGAAGATAAGATTATTGATGTTACTAGTGCTATTAAAAACAGTATCAGTAGGAGTTTGTATTTCATTTTTTTCTTTTCTTAAATAATTTATCTTCAATATATTTTCCGGGCTGTGTTTTTAAGAGAATTCTTATAGATAAGAATATCAATATGAGGTGGATAATAGAGAACCATATTTTATTTATTTTGTCTCCTATGATAAAAGTTAAAAAATCCCCAATGAGGCTTGCCACTATTAATAATAAGATTAAAAAGAAGATTATTACTACAACTAATCTGACTTTTTCTTTCATATTAAAATCGGATCTTTTTTCCTTTTCCGAGTTTTTTAGCTAGTTTTTGAAGTTGTTTTTGATTTAATCCTTTCGAAAAGTCCATCTCGCTTCCTGATTTTACCATTTCATTGAGAAGCTTGTATTGTTTTAAAAGTGAACGGATGTCTGTTGTAGAAACCCCTGCACCTTTTGCAACCCTCGCTATCCTCGATGTTTGCTTCTCCAACAAACCAGGATTTTCTTTTTCTTCTTTAGTCATAGACTTTATTATGTGTTCCCATTTTGCGATTTTAGCTTCCTGATTCTCTAAAAGGTTTTCGGGAATCTTTGCACTTCCTAATCCAGGAATCATTGATTTAATCTTGTCTAGACCCCCCATAGAACTCATTGATTTTACCTGTTCTATTACATCCTCCAGACTAAGGGCGCCTTCTTCTGCCCTTTTTTGCATCTCTTTCTGCTTTCCTTCGTCTGTCACTGATTTTATTTTTTCTATCAGTGATTCAAGGTCTCCCATTCCTAAGAGTCTTGAGAGGAAAGATTTTGGATTGAATTCTTCCAGGTCATTTATCTTTTCACCTGTTCCAATAAAATATACACTTGCTTTTGTCTCTGCGCACGCTGTCAAGGCTCCTCCTCCTCGCGCAGTAGAATCCATTCTTGTTATTATGACTCCTGAGATGTTTATGGCTTCTTGGAACTCTTTTGATTGTTTTTTTGCAGCCTGTCCAATATCTGCGGGAAGAACTAAAATCGATTCTGTCGGCTTAACGTATTTGACTAGTGTTTTAATTTCTTTAATTAATTCATAGTCTAAACTGTGCCGTCCTGCAGTGTCTATCAGAACAACATCAAAACCTTTTAATTTAGGTTCTATGTCTTTCCAGGTTTTTATCGCGTCGTCTTCATCGAATTCTATGAAGTAAGAAAGCTTATGTTTTTCTGCTAACTGTTTTAATTGTTCTTTTGCTGCAGGCCTATGGACATCTAAACCAACCACCGCTACCTTACTCCCCCTCTTTGCATAGTAATTTCCTAATTTCACAGTTGTCGTTGTTTTTCCGGCACCATATAATCCGAGAAGCATTATTCTGTTTTGAGTCTTCCTTAACTTCAGTTGTTTATACTTTCCTAAAATATTTGTGAGCTCGTCGTGCAAGAGCTTTATTATGTGCTCTTTTTTTTCTATTCCTTTGATTCTTTCGTCTAGAGCAGCCTTCTTTATCTTGTCGCTGAGTTGTTTTACAAGAGGGATGCTTACGTCTGCTTCTATCAGTGCTCTCTGCAGGTCTTTTATTATAGAGTCGACTAAACCTTTGTCCAGAAATATGGCATTTGCTATCTTATCTGTGGCTTTTCTTAGGACCTCTCCTAGTTTTTCTAACATGATTTATAGAAAAAGCCCAGATTTATAGGGTTTGTGGTTTATAATCCGAGTTCTTTGATAAATTTCTTTTTGTTGAAGACTTCTATCTCATCGTATTCTTGGCCTGTGCCTAGATAGAGAATCGGCTTCTTTGTAACATAACCTACAGAGAGGGCTGTCCCACCTTTTTCGTCGACATCTGCCTTTGTAAGAATTATCCCATCTATTCCAATAGCCCAGTCGAAACTCTTTGCTTGTTCTATGGAATCGTTTCCTGTTATGCTTTCTCCGATAAATATTTTTGTGTCTGGTTTAGAGACTCTCGCTATTTTTTCAATTTCTCTGAGAAGGTTCTTTGAAGTATGCATTCTTCCTGCCGTGTCTATCAAGACACAATTGATGAAGTTCTTTTTTGCATATTTTATTGCGTCAAATCCAACAGCAGCAGGGTCTGAACCGTAATCCTGAGAGATAACTTTTATACCTAATTTTTCTCCGTGTTTTTCTATCTGTTCTATGGATGCTGCCCTAAAAGTATCTGCGGCAGCAAGGACACAAGAGATATTATTTTTCTTTAAGAAATTAGCAATCTTTGCAATAGTGGTTGTCTTTCCTGTTCCATTTATTCCTGCAAATAGAATTACATAAGGGTCTTTTGATTGGTCCTCAGCCTTTTCTTTAATTTTCTGAACCATGTCGAAAGGTTCTATTAGAATTCCTTCAATTATTTCTTTTAAGGCGTCCTTGACTTCGCTTTCGATCTCTTTTTTTAATAGTTCTTTTCCGACAATTCTTTCTTTCAATTCTTGTATTATTTTTTCAGAAACTTCTAAAGCAACATTATTTTCTAAGAGAAGCATGTTCAGATCCTCTGAGTAAACTTCAAATTCTTTTTCAGATATTTTAATCTTCTTGATTTTAGACGTTACTCTTTTGAAAAAGGATTCTGTGCCTGGCTTTTCTTCTTTCAGGTCCTGCTCAACTTTTTTTAACTTTTCCAAATCAGGCTCGAACTTTTGCATTCCATCATTAAATTTCATAGGAACAGAAATCTCTCTATCAGATTCTTTTTCCTTTGACTTAACCACCTCTGGAAGGGTTTCCTTTTCTTTCGAAATCTTTTTCACCCAGCTTCCTATTTTTTCCTTAAAAAATTTGAACATATTCTAGATAATTTTGGAAGATTTATAATATTAACTAATACGCTATTTAACGGAATATAAATTTTTATAAAGAAGAATAGTTTTCTAACTGAATGAAAGCAAATCAAAGATTTTCATTCCTTCGAATTAAATTCAAGGCACAATTCAAATGAAAGGAATACTCGTGATTCTCGATGGTATGGGTGATTTGCCCAACAAGCAATTGGACGATAAGACTCCTCTCGAGGCAGCAGATATGCCTAATCTTGATTTTTTGGCGACGAGGGGGGAGCTGGGTTATATGTATCCTGTCAAGCCAGGATTTGTCCCAGGGTCTGACGAAGCAATAGTTTCTATATTTGGAAATGATTTATTTTCTAGTACAAGGGGGCAACTCGAGGCAAGAGGAACTGATTTAAAATTAACAAGAGGAGATTTGGTATGGAGGGTTAATTTTGCAACCATAGATTCTCTTAAGAAAGGAAATATTATTGATAGGAGGGCTGGAAGAACCCTGACAACAGTAGAATCAGAGATTCTTGCAAAAGCCCTGAATAAGATAAAACTATCTTGTAAATTTGATTTTAAACCAACTATTCAACACAGGGCTGTTTTGGTTTTTAGGGGGGGTTTTTCAGATAATCTTCTTGGAAATGACCCTCATCCGGTTACAGGGAAGATTAGGTTATGTAAACCCAAAGATGATGAAGAGAATTCCCAATATACAGCAAATGTTGTTAATGAATTTCTTGAAAAAGCTTTTGAAGTTTTAGATAAGCATCCTATTAACGAGGCAAGAAGAAAAAAAGGACTTTTACCTGCAAATTATCTCCTCGTGAGGACTCCTGGAATAGAGGCTCCAAAATTGAAGTTTTATAAGAAGTGGCTGTCTGTCGCGTATATGCCTCTGGAGATTGGATTTTCAAGAGTCTGTGGAATGAAGGTCTTTTCTTTTGATTATCCTAAATTAAAAAATTTGGATTCTTACAATAATTTGTGGGACGGGTTGAAAAAAGCCTGTAATTTTTCAATAAAAATTTTAAAAAAACATCACAAAAATGCAGATTATACTTATATCCATATAAAAGAGACAGATCTTCCGGGCCATGACAATAAACCTATGGAGAAAAAGCTGATGTTAGAATATATTGATAAAGTTTTATTCAATTTCTTGAGAAAATTTGCACCGCCCAACCAGATAAAAGTCGTCGTTACTGCAGATCATTCAACACCTTGTAAACTTAAGAGTCATTCTGCAGATCCTGTGCCTGTTTTATTTTATAACGCTTCCCCACCTAAATCAGATTCCTGGAGAATTACCACACTTCTAAAGAGTGCAGCCTCTTTTTCTAATCCTTTGAAGAAAAATTTAGAGCCACAAGAGCAAAAAGGAGTGAAATTTTGTGAAAAAACAGCTAGAAATGGTAAGCTTGGAGGGTTCATGGGTAAGGAATTGTTCAGGAAAGTAGGATTTAGAAATTAATAACACATTTTAAACCATAGTAATTATTAAAAATAGGGCTTTGTTTCTGGGAAATATGATAACTTATAGCGATATTTATGAGACTGCAAGAAAGGAAAGGTATTCTGACCAGTTACAACCAATATCAAAAAATTTTATTATAGAGGTTTCAAATTACCTGAAGGAAAAGAAAGAAGTTGCTGCAAAAGAAGATGATATTTTTTCAGATACTATTGCCAAGACAAAGAAGCAATTGGAAAATGCAGTAATGCTTTTTAAAGAGCTGATGAGGATAAGGAGAAAGAAGATACTGGATCTGGTGAGGATTGCTGCT
This sequence comes from Candidatus Woesearchaeota archaeon, assembly GCA_964566405.1. GTDB lineage: Archaea > Nanobdellota > Nanobdellia > Pacearchaeales > GW2011-AR1 > ASMP01. The sequence continues at coordinate 10,330 of CAZMIN010000006.1, forward strand.
GAGACAGGAATTTCAAAGCAGGATTTTGAAAACATGTTTGATTTTGAGAAGGATTTCTTTGAAGATATGATGCGGTGTGTAGAATCTTCTGATAAAAAACTCAATGAAGTATTAAATGGAAAAAAAGAAGAGAAAAAAAATATCTTACTCGTTTTTAAAAAAGATGTTGAAGAATTTTTAGATTTAGACGGGGAAAAAATAGGTGGTTTTGAAAAGGGGCAACTAGCAAATCTTTCTTCTGAGATTGCTAACATTCTGATTGATGATGGTAAGGCAGAAGTTGTGGAGAAATAGAAATTCTAAGATGGAACTTAAGAAGAAACTGAAGAGACTTGAAGGAATAGTTGAAAAAGCGAATGACAAGACAGATAATTCTCTAAGCGGAAGAACTAAGAGGGTTTTTTATAAATTTTATGCGGTAGATGTTGGTGGGGCCCTTTTACCAAAATATCAGAGACAAACAGCCGAGAGATTAGGGTGGAAAGAAAAAAATCTCACTATTACAAATGCAGTAATTTTTGGAATTGGAACCTCATTAGCCCACTCCTTAATGATTCATTTTGGAATTGGGGAAGCGAACCAATCTCTTGAAGATTCTTTTTACTTTTATCCCCAGCTTAATGCTTTACAAAGTATGCTAAGGGTTGGTTACGCTCAAATTACGAGTAAGTCCTGCCCTTCAATTGGTTTAATATCTTTAGTCAATATACCTTATGCTGTTTCTGATTTAGTCAAATCCAGAAGAAAGAAAAACCAAAATTCTGTTTTGTAAGAAAGAAGATTAGATAGATTTATTAATAATTAACAATATATTTTTTTATGAATTTAATTAGCAGGACAATAACAGGGGCAATTATGATGGTTCTCGGGTTGATTTTGATTATTCTACCTTTTATTCTTAAAGAAGGAGGGATGATTGTTTTTTGGATTTATGGGATTCCTTTATTTATGATTGGGCTTTTTATTCTTTTTAATAAAAAAGAGGACGAGATAGAGCAGATAAAAGGGAGGAAGAAGAAATGAAAGAGATAATTGTTACAACGAGTAATGAAGTTCCTGGGAAAAAAGTAGCACAAATTCTTGGAGTTGTCAAAGGGAATACTGTTCGTGCCAGGAATATTGGGAGAGATATTGGTGCGGGATTAAAGAATCTTATTGGAGGGGAGATTAAGACTTATACAGAGATGACTAGTGACTCTCGGGATGAGGCCTTTAATAGAATGGTTAATGAAGCTATTAAGATGAAAGCAGATGCAGTTATAGCCACGAGGTTTATGACTTCCATGGTTATGCAAGGAGCTTCGGAAATGCTTGCATATGGAACAGCTGTGAAATTGAAATAGGTTTAGGGTTGGTAAACGATCCACTGTGCAGTGCCTGGAAGTTTTTGTTGAAAATCTGCTTTGGCGTGAGTTATTTTAACAGAATTAATCCAAGGGTTCATCCATCCTTTTGAGGTTTTTAAAAGATAATGTCCTACAGGGAATTTTTTAGATCTTTTAACAAAAACAATTGAGCCTACTTTATTGACATATTTTCTTGTTTTATCTGTGACTTTTCCAGATTTGTAAATAACTCCTTTTTTGTTCAATGCTTGAAGGAGATCTTTAAGATAATACCCTTTTGTTGAAGATCTTTTCTCATCAAAAAGTTTCATAGAATCCTTATATGAAATTTCTAAGACACTTGCTACACAGGCTACACCACACCCCATAGAATCTTCTTGAGCTACTAATTTCATTTTCTAAAAGCCTGTGGAGGGAGTTGAACCCCCGACCTACGCATTACAAGTGCGCCGCTCTTCCACTGAGCTACACAGGCATAAATTATTTAGAAGGATTTAGTTTAAAAGGCTTATTCTTTAGAAGAAATGTTCTTGGTGGGGTAATTTGTAATCGTACAATTCTTTTTTATTGAACCATAGTTTTATCTCTTCTTCTGCCTCTTCTTTGTTCTTTGATGTGTGAACTAAGTTGTAGACTGCTTTCCCTTTTACATTTGCGGACAAGGCTGAAACTCCTGTGAAATCCCCTCTTATTGTTCCAATCTGTGCAAGATTTGGGATTGTTTCTCCTGCCATTTTTCTCGTAGATTCTATTGCATGAACGCCTTCAAGAACCATTGCTATTACAGGACCAGAAGTTAATAAATCGACATTCCATTGATGCACTTTTTTTCCTATTTCAATAGGCTCTTTTGTTCCCATACTTTCTTCAGCACATACACCATATTTTTCACAATCGTCAAGGGTGTTTTTTCCGACTTTATTATACCATTCTTCTGTTACAGGATAGTGTTTTTTTGCAAATTCTTTATCAAGATGCACCATTTTCAATCCAATAATTTTAAGACCTCTTCTTTCGAATCTTCTTATTATTTCACCTATTAATCCCCTCTGAACGCCGTCGGGTTTTATCAGAACCAGGGTTTGTTCTATAGTCATTTTATTCTTCTACCTTGAAAACTCTTATTTCACAGAGGGATAAAGGATATATTTTTTTTAACTTGAGACTCAGAGATTTCTGCAATTGATTTTTGAAAAGATCTTCAAATAATTCTTCTTTGCCTTTATTTTTTATGTAATTCGTAAGTTCTTCTCTGGCTTTTTCTCTCAGGGCTTTTCGAACAGCCCGCGAAACCTTTTTTCTCGTTATCATGAATGGTTTTATCTTTATCTGGGCGTCTTTACATTTTGCAGAGAACGAATCTTCCACATAATTTGTTCCCTTACGAATCATTCTTCTTAGAAAGGAAGGAAGAACTTTCATCCCGACAGGTCTTGCGATAGCCTTATCACCTTCAACATTTACCTTTAATGATAAGAGTACGCTCTTTCCCCTAAGCGTTCTTGTTAAATCATATTTGATAAATTTGCCATCAAGGTCTTTTATATCATAAGCATATAACTGGGTCTCTTTATTTATCAGAGGCATATCGACATCAATAAATTTTTTCCTTCTTTTTGCTTGAGCCATTTTATTTATTATCAACCCCCCCTGCTAATCTGTTTGCATGACCTACTTTTTTCATAATTTCCGGAGGCATTCTTTTTTCATATTCATCTAATGTATTATTAAGGGCTTTTTCAGCATCAACTTTGGTTTGATTGGCTATTTTAAGTAATAAGAATAGTGTATCTCCAATAAAATCTGAGACTTCTTTTTTCTTTTCTTCAACAACCTTTTTTTGTTTTTCTTCATCAATCCATTTAACTAAATTCCATAATTCACCAACCTCTTCTGTGATGTTTAGCATTAAATCTTTTAAGTCCCATGAATCTTCCCAGCCCCTGGCTTCATCAAACATCTTTATCTTATTTTGTGATTCTTTAATATCCATTTTTATTCTTGTAACACCTTTCCAGCCCTTTTTCCTCTTTTCTGATATTTAGATTTTCCGCAAACATCACAAGTATACATGAGGTTTGTTTTTTTAGTTGTTTTAGTTTTTCTCTTAAATTTAGTCACGGCTGGTTTAGAATATTTGCCTTTATTACCAATACCTCTACTTTGACCTCTTAACCTTGCCCGTGATTTGCTTCCACGTGTCAGTGTACCTCTTTTGAATCCTGTTCCTACTAATTTTATTTTTTGTTTGGTCTTTTTATTACAATATGGGCAAAATCTGTTAGTTGTTTTCGGTATCTTCATAGTAATCTCTTAATGTTTTAATTTAAAAAGCTTTTCATATTATACGTTGTAAGTATTCTGGGAATACTAGTGCTTTATCTACTTGAGAATATTTCTTTTATTAAGTCTTTTGCAATTTCTTCTGCACCATCTATTTTTATTTTTATTTTTTCTGTTAAAGGTCTGTACCTTTTTCTTGTAAAGAATCTAGTTACTTTTTTCCTAAATTTGGTTCGTGCTTTAGAGTCAGCAAAAAACCGTTTTCCAAATTCTATTGATTTATTGATAGCTTGTTTTTCAGGGATTTGTTCTGGTAAAGTTCGATACCCCCTAAAGTCCTCCCATGAAATATATTCAAAATTTTTAAAAATTTTTTTGTATGCTACCATTTGCCTATGTTGGCTGTAATTTAAAGGTAAAATGAATATCAAAGGAATTTTACTTGCAAAAGCCTCATAAGCAATAGACATTCCTGGAACTGTTAATAATACTTTACATGAAGACAATTCCTTAAGAAAATCTTCATGATTTGAGGTCCCAATTTTTATTCTTTGGTCTAGATTTTTAATTCTACTCCGTACAATATTCATGGCTTTTGACCCACCTCTAATTAATACTTTATTTAAATTCTGAATTTTTTTTATACTATTAGATATTTCTTCAATCATTGCAATGATTAAATCAATATTTATTCCCATAGGATTTTGTATCCCACCGAATTGTACGATAACCGTGTCATAGTTTTCTTTCTTTCTTCTTAGATCATATTCACATATTTGGTTTACAATGATTGGTATTAAGTTTTTAGGAAATTTTTTGTTGTATTCTTTTATACACTCTTTAACTCCTGGAAAATCCACAGCGTAATATTTGTTACAGTAGTTTATGTTTGATGGAAATTTATCCCATATCCAAAATAAGGGATCAACAAATTCAACCTTTCTCCCAAGTGCATGAACTTTATTTATAAATTTAAAATCTCCAATACAGATAATTTTGTCTGCGGATAATAAAAGAGATTTTATTTCTTTAGACATGTTTTTTTCTTTTGAAGAATATTTATGTATTTTATCAAAAGTTTTTGATTTATTAAGAAATTCGTATGTTGTGTCTGTTCCAAGCGCAATGAGTTTTAATTTTTTGCCAAGAAGAATCCGTAATTGATTTCCTATTGCTAAAGCTTGAGCGCCTGGACCAAAACAAAAAGGTATTGCTTGTATTACTATGGTTATTTTTCTCATTTTTTAACCTCTTTTGTTGCATGAATTGAAAACATTAAAGGAATAATCTTCCTTTTTCCTTTAAACCACCATCCCTCTTTTTTTAACTCCATGTTTGAGTAATGGGCTTCATGTGAGTACGGAAACTCATGTAAATAATCAATCCTTAAACCTGACTTAATTAATGAATTGATTACATCACTGATGCTATGAGTCCATGTGTAAACGATATTTTTTAATTGTTTTCTTTTATCAGCATAATCTTTTTCTTTTTTTCCTTCTATAGGATTTGTAAAATGAAAATAAGGTTTTTTTACTGACAAATTAATTCCCTTGCCAGAATTTTTCAGAGTCATGCTAAATGGATGACCTTCAATAATGTAAAAAATCCCTTTGGGCTTCAAAAAATGTGAAATTATCTCTGCCCATTTTTTTAAATCAGGCAACCATAATAAAACACCATAAGAAGTAAAAACTATATCAAATTTTTCTTTTAGAACCCCCAGTAAATTGTATATGTCAACACATATAAATTTTGCATCAATTTTTAATTCTTTACTTAAAGACCTTGCTAAACTAATTGATTTGCCTGAAAAATCAACTCCTGTAACTTTTGCACCCATTCTAGCTAAAGATAAAGTATCCAATCCAAAATGACACTGTAAATGCAATATCTTTTTTCCAGAAATATCCCCTAACTCTTCAATTTCAGTTTTTGACAGGGTTATTTTTCCCGATTTAAAATCTTGAATTGAATAAACATTATTTCCCTTTTTGTGTTCTAATGTTAATTCGTCCCATAATAATCTGTTTGATTTAATGTATTTTTTCATTTAAATTTTTCATTATTGCTTTAACATGAAATATTGAGCCGCTTCCCTGATTGTTTTTTCTACTTTTATTTTTAAACCTTACAAATTTTATATTTGGAAAAATCTCTTCAGATATAGTTTTCTTATTTCCAATTCTTCCTGCCAAATCCCCCTTATCCCGAATTCTCCAAAGCAACTCTTTTGTGCAATTCTTAGATATTCTTTTATTAGCGTTAACTAAATATACTGCAGGATATTTCTCTCTTAGAGAAGATTTTGTAATTATCATTTTCTTAAATATATCTTCATCTTGTAATTTTTCATTATTAAATTTTCTTATTATGTACTTATCTGCACTTGTTTGTTGACAATGTTCTTTAGCGATTTTATATACATCTTCATTTTTTGTATTGTTTCCTATTAAGAATATCCAGCGAAAACCATTCAAATCTTTTTCAATTTTATTTAAACAACTCTTAAATTTTCTTTGGTCTTTACATAGAAGCACTATAACTTGTATTCCTGGAAGAGGCCACCAGTGATGACTTTTGCCCCATTCCTCCACTTCATCTCTATATTTTCTTTTGAAATAATTTAGACTTAGCATGTGGGCAGGCCCAGTGTATCTTGTAAATTCTTCTCCAAGTGTAGCATGCATAACATGATTAATTGCTACTGAATCTTCGCGACCATATCTTGCCCCTAATCTTAATGCCCTGATGCATAAATCTGCTTCATCCATCCCCCAACCTTTTCCAAATTCTTCATCAAGTTTACCAATCCTATCTAACCATTTCAAATCCCACAATGAACATGACCCGCTTACAGGCAAATTTGTTCTTATAGCCCCCCCTGTCCTTGGAACAGCACCTAAACTGGATTTTTCCTTAGGCCAAGTAGGGTCGTATCTATTTGGATTATAGTTTATAAAAGGTCCTACACAAGCCCACCTTTCCTTTATTAGAGTCATTTTTAATTTATGTAAATCTCCTTTTTTTGTAAAAGTTACATCATCATTAAGGAATAAAACATATCTGTTTTGTTTTCTTCTAAAAGACAATCCTCTGTTGATACTCCGACAATAATTGAATGGTCCTCTCAACGAAACTATTTCTACATCTTTTCCAAGCACTTTTTTTAATTTTTCTTTCTTTTTTGGCGTTGTCGGACACAATACAATTATGATATGGATACCTTCCCCCCTTGTAGCAAGTTTAAGCGAGTTTAGGCATCTTCTAAACATTTCTATATCCTTTCCAGCGGTTGGAATAATTACTAATATATTCCCCTCATCTGAAGAAACAGGAAGTTTTATAGTATCTTTCCAAGGTAACCAAGGATTTGATTTTCTTTTCATACTCTTAATTCACCTTTATCTATGTTTTCTGATATCTTTTTTAATTTATTAGAAATTGTTTTTCTTTTTAAACTTCCTATTGGACCGAGATTTTCATCAATAAACCTTGATTGCTTTGAGATATCTTTTATAGGTTTCATGATTCTTTTTGATGAATATAAAAATATTTTTGAAAGAAGAGGTAAAATTTTTTTACTTGTTAAGTTTTTACAAGATAAATAAGCTAAAACTTCAAGGTGGTGGTTATTTATAACGTGATCTTTTGATAAAATAATTTTAGCTATTCTTATAGAAGTAGTAAGATTACCTTCAAATCTCTTATCTTGCTTTCTTAATAAATTAGTGAATTTGTTGGGATTTATTTTTTTCCATTTCTTTTCCCCTCTAGTTTGAAAAGATATTCTTCCGTTATCAGATACTATTGGGACTACCTGTATTTTAATACCTTTTTTGTTAATGAAGATTTCAATTGCTTCTTTATCTTTTTTCACATCTTGTTTTGAGAAAGAATGACTTAAAATATTAAAGATATTTGTTTGTATCGTTTTTGGATTCATATTAAATAACCATTTTTTATCTAATGAAACTAACAAATCAATATCACTTATTCCATGAACATAAGTTCCTTTGGTTATTGAACCTGATAAAAAGATCTGGGTCTGGATATTTATTCTTGATTTTATAATTTCTGTAATTTCATTAATTCTCTTCTGAATTTTAGAAATCTCATCTATTTTTGTTTTTCCCAAGATTCTTTTGATTCTTATTAAGTTTTTAATATCCGATGATTTTCTCTTTTGAGCAATACTAATTTCATTATTTATATTCTTGAGAAATTTCCGATTTATTCCCTTGTAAATTTTCAGAAAAGAAGTTGTTTCGGGATTATCAGCGAGGTTTGTTTTTTTAGTTGTTTTAGTTTTTCTCTTGAATTTAGATACAGCTGGTTTAGAGCCCCATTTTCCTTTGTTTCCTATTCCTCTACCTAATCCTCTTTTTTTCGCTCTGGATATACTGCCTCTTGTTAAAGTTCCTCTTTTAAACCCGGTACCCACTAATTTTATCTTTTGCTTTGTTTTTTTGTTACAATATGGACAAAATCTGTTAGTTGTTTTCGGTATTTTCATGAAGACAAAAGAAAAAATGGGTTTTTAAAACTTGGGATGGTCCCACGCAGAATCGAACTGCGGTTTCATCCATGTCGAGGATGTGTCTTAGCCACTGGACTATAGGACCCTAAATTATTGATTTTCAGAAATATTTAAATATGATGTTTGTTAATTTTATATATGAGGGGTGGTGGATTTAGGCTAATTATTCTGTTGTTGTATTTAGCCTTTGGTCTGTATTTTTTGAGCTATCCTTTAGGTTTTTTTACGCTTCCTGAAACATTTTCTAACATAGAACCATGGATTATTTTTGTTGGCGGACTCTTGATTCTTTTTGGAGGAATTAATTACTTCAAGGCAAGAAGATATGTATATTAATGTAAGAACACCAAGGTTTTCTTACCAACTTTCCTTTAATATGGGTTCACGACTGATTGGTTTTACTTACTAAGTAACTTAGTAAATAAGTTATTAAGAAACATTTATATATTAGATTTTTTTTAGAATAAGATTGAGGGTGGTTATGAAAAAATATTTGCTTCTGATAGAGGATGAAAAGCTCTGGGAAAGGTTCAAAGAGAGTATAATAAAAGATATTAATACGGAAATAATAGAATTGATAAGAAAAAAAATTACAGGGGGAAAAAAGCATGAGAAATAACGGGCAGGTCACTATTTTTATCATAATTGCGGTAGTTATTATAGGTGCGGTCGCAGTATTTTTTGCCGTCAGGGGTGGTTTGTTTGTCTCGGAAATACCCGCCAGCATAGAACCTGTTTATACTAGCTTTTTGTCTTGTCTTGAAGACGATACTCTTGTAGGGGTGGCTATTCTGGAGAGTCAGGCAGGTTACATAGAATTGCCTGATTTTGAGCCGGGTTCTGCTTATATGCCTTTTTCATCTCAACTCAATTTCTTAGGAAATCCTATTCCTTACTGGTATTACGTCTCTGGCAACAATATCCAGAAAGAACAGGTCCCAACTAAAGAGGATATGGAAAATCAAATAGCAGATTTTGTGGAGGCAGAGATAAGAGGTTGCAGGTTTGATGATTATTACAATCAAGGTTTTGAAATCAATCTTGGAGAACCCCAAGCCAGTGTAAATATAAGGGATAATAAAATTGAAATAAATCTCAGGATGGATTTTGGAGTGAATAAAGAAAACGATAGTGCTTTTGTAAAAAGCCACAAGGTTACTATAAACTCTGAACTGGGAAATCTCTACGATTCTGCAAAAGTGGTTTATGAGCAAGAACAAGCTAGTTTATTTTTAGAAGAATATGCTGTAGATACTCTTAGGCTTTACGCCCCTGTTGATGGTGTGGAAATAACATGTGGTCCCAAAATTTGGAATGCTGATGATATTTTTGACGAACTGCAGGAAGCGATAGAGGTAAATACACTTGCACTAACGACAGATGATAGACGGGATGATTATTTTATCATAGATATTCCTGTAGATGAAGAAGTCAGATTTCTTAATTCAAGAACCTGGCCAAATTCTTTCGAGGTTTCCCCTTCTGAAGGAAATATTCTGATTGCAAATCCTGTAGGAAATCAACCTGGCTTAGGGTTTATCGGATTTTGTTATGTTCCTTATCATTTTGTTTACGATGTTAAATATCCTGTTCTTGTTCAGGTTCAATCCGGAGAAGAGATTTTCCAGTTCCCTATTGCAATAGTTCTTCAGGGAAATAAACCAAGGGAAGCCCTGGATGT
>CAZMIN010000007.1:0-7916 GCA_964566405.1 Candidatus Woesearchaeota archaeon
AGCAGAATAAGGAAAAATATAAATATCATAATTTCTCCTGGAAACCACGACGGTGTGAGGCTTATGGAGCCCCAACCTGTTCTGGATGAGAAGTATGCCTGGTCTCTTTATGATATGAAGAATATAATTCTCACAGGAAATCCTGCTTATGTAAATATTGGGGCGAGAAATAATTTTTCGGGATTCGATATTTTGACCTATCACGGATATTCTCTTCCCTATTATGCTAACACAATCCCTAAGCTGGTGAAGAAAGGATTAAACGCGCCTGAAAAAATAATGGAGTTTCTTTTGAAGAATAGACATCTAGCTCCTTCTTATTCTTCTGTCCATTATCTTCCTGCCGAAGAAGATGAACTCATAATTAAAAAAATACCAGATATTGTTGTTTCTGGTCACGCACATAAGTGTGGTCTTTCTTATTACAACAATATTCTGATTATTTCAAACGCGACGTGGGAAAAAGAGACAGAGAATCAGAAGAAGAGGGGAAATCAGCCTGATTTTTGTAAGGTTCCTATGTTTAATTTAAATACGAGAGCAATGAAAATACTTGATTTTGAAGAAAAGGAAAATATGGATGAGGATACATCGCACGTAGTGGGGGAAGAATGAAAATTACTGAACAAATAAAAAAATTTGTGGAAAATGAAACTATCATTCATGATGAAGGATATAAAAAGGAATGGTTGGATCACTTAGATTCTGTTTCTGTGAACGCGGTAGAACTAGCAGAAAAATTAAATGCGGACAAAGAAGTGGTTTTTTTAGCAGCCTGGTTACATGATATCGGAACAATCATTAATAAGAGAAAAGCAGATCACCACATTACAGGGGCTGAAATCGTTGAAGAAAAATTAAGGGAGTTTGGTTACCCTGAAGATAAAATAAGGCAAGTTAAACATTGTGTGTTTAGTCACAGGGCATCTCAAAATATAAAAAGAGAAACTGTCGAAGCACAAATTATTGCTGACGCAGATTCTATGGCTCATTTTGGAGATATTAAAGGTTTAGAAAAAGCGGAAATTGTTCTGGGAAAAGTTAGTGGAGCTGAAGTAGATAAAAGAATTAAGGAAAAATTAATTCGTTCGTGGGGGCGATTATCATCAGAAGGAAAGAAGTTTGTTGAAATTAAATATCCAAAAGTTTTAAGAGAAATAAAAATGAAAATAGGTATAGATATTGATGATGTTTTGGTTAATTTCATGGAGAATTTTCTGAAGCATTCTAACTTGAAGAATAAAACTTTTTTTAATGTTAGTGATGTAAAAAACTATCATTTATGGGAGACAGGAATTCATGATTCAAAAGAAGAAAGTGTTAAGGCTGTTGCGGAATTTCTGAATTCAAAGAGTTTTGATGAACTTAATTTGATTGAAGGTGTTAAAGAGATTTTGGAAAAAATTTCTGAAATTTATGATATTTATTTTATTACCTCCCGCCCCGAAGATATTAAGGATAAAACAGAGAACTTTCTAAGAAAGAACTTTCCAAAAAATAACTTTAAAGTTATATATTCTGGAGAAATTCATGGAGGAAAATCTAAAGCAGAGATTTGCAGTGATTTTGGTATATCCTTTATGGTTGAGGATAATGCGGTTTACGCTTTAGATTGTGCAAGAAAAGGTGTAAAGGTCTTTCTTTTGGAAAAGCCATGGAATAAAAATCACGAAGAACACCCAAATATAATAAAAATTAATCATCTAAAAGAGGTTTTAAGAGAAATAAAATGAATATTGAAAAGTATTTTAAAGAGATAGAAACTAAGACGAAACTCGTTTATGAAATGGCAGAGGAAGCGCGTAAGAAAGGTTTAGATCCTGTTGATAAGGTCGAGATTCTTCTTGCAGAGAGCCTTGCTGAAAAAGCCGTGGGTTTAATTTCAATTATGTATCCTCAGCTGATGGGTTCCGGGATTGTGGAGAGGATATCTGATTTGGAAAAAGAATATGGAAAATTAGATCCTGCTGTTTCTTTTAAGATTGCCGAAGAAATAGCAAAGCAGAAGTTCTGCAAGTTTTCCAGTTTATTAGAGGCTATTACTGCAGGGGTGAGGGTTGGTTTTGCTTATATTACATTAGGTGTTGTTTCTTCACCTATCGAAGGATTTACAAAATTGACTCTGGAAAAAACAAAGGATGGGAAAGATTATTTTGTGGCTCATTTTTCAGGACCTATAAGAAGTGCCGGAACCACCGCCTCTTGCCTTGTTCTTATACTGGTTGATTATCTGAGAGAGATGTTTGGGTATGCCAAGTATGACCCTTCGGAAGACGAAATGAATCGTTATGTGACAGAGAACCATGATTATCACGAGAGAGTCACGAATCTGCAATATATGCCAACAGATGAGGAGATACTTTTTCTTGCAAAGAACATTCCTATTCAGATTGATGGAGATCCTACAGAAAAGTGGGAGGTTTCAAATTATAAGAATTTGTCGAGGGTAGGTACTAATAGAGTTAGGGGTGGTATGTGTCTTATCTTTTCAGAGGGTTTGGCGCAGAAAGCCGCGAAAGCTTTTAGGCTGCTAAATCAAATGAAGAAGAAAGGATTCAAATCAACTGGTTTTGATTTTTTAGAAGAATATATTAAATTGCACGAGATGAGGGATATTGGAAAGAAGGAAGACTCCCCCACATATCTGCAGGATATTGTTGCAGGAAGACCTGTGTTTGGACATCCTTCAAGGTCAGGGGCATTTCGGTTTAGATATGGGAGGGGAAGGGTTTCTGGATTTAGTGCCGCATCGATGCATCCTGCCACGATGGCTATTACAGATGATTTTATTGCGACAGGAACACAACTGAAGTTAGAAAAACCCACTAAAGGGTGTGTCATAACTGTGTGTGATTCCATAGATGGGCCCATAGTGAAACTTTTTAGCGGAAGTGTGAGAAAGGTCAAGACTAAGGAAGAAGCTAAGAAATTATATCCTGATGTCGAAGAGATAATCTATTTGGGAGACATACTTTTTCCTTTTAGTGATTTGGCAAACAGAAATTTTGATTTGATTAATCCAGGTTACGTGGAAGAAATATGGAAACTTGAATTAAGGGAGAAAAATCCTGAATTAGAAAAAAATCTGGATGTTTTTAATCTTGGTTTTAAAGAGGCTGCCGGGATTAGTTCTGAAAATAAGATTTCTCTTCATCCAAAATTTATTTTTTACTGGACAGAAATTTCAAAGACAGAGTTATTGGGGTTGATACATTGGCTAAAAAAGGCCAGAGTGAGTAATAAAATTATTCTTCCATATGCTAAAACAGAGCAAGAAAAATTCAAGTTTGGAAAAAGAGCTCTTGAATTGTTGGGGGTTGAACATGAGGTTACGATTGAAAATGTTGTGATAAATTTAGAGAATAGCCAGGCTTTGTTTTCAAATTTAGGTGTTGATTATAAGATTCTTGAGGGTGAATCCTGCCTGCTTGAAGATTTTTTAGATATCAATAAATATGGTCAAGATAAGGAAATTCTTGAAATTATAAATTCTGTTTCGGGGTTTGAAATTCGAAACAAGGCGGGAGATTTTATTGGTGCGAGGATGGGAAGACCTGAGAAAGCAAAACCACGTCGGTTAACAGGAAGTCCTAATGTTCTTTTTCCTGTCGGAAGGGAAGGGGGAAGGCTGAGGAGTGTTCAGGCTGCTTGTGAGGTTGGAACGGTAAAGGTGGATTATCCTGTTTTTTATTGTGAAACATGTAAAAGAGAGACAATTTATTCTGCGTGTGAGGAATGTGGAAACAAATCTAAGAATATGAATTACTGTCCAGAGTGCAGGCTGACTTCTCTTGAGGTTTGCAAGGAGCACAAGATAACACAGCGTTATTATAACAGGCCTGTGGATATTAATCATTATTTTAAAAAAGCAAAAGAAAAACTCGGTCTTACTAATGGAGAGATTCCTATTTTGGTTAAGGGTGTTAGGGGAACGAGTTCTGGAGGGCACATGGTTGAGAATCTTGCGAAAGGAATTTTAAGGGCTTCCCATGATTTACAAGTCAACAAAGATGGAACAATAAGGGTCGATGCGACAGAACTTCCTTTGATTTCGTTTAAACAAAAAGAGGTTTCTGTGAGTATAGAAAAATTGAAAGAATTAGGTTATGATAAGGATGCTGATGGAAAGGAACTTGTCGATGAAAACCAGATTTTAGAATTAATGCCTCATGATATTCTTCTTCCGAGTTCTTCGGCGTCTCCTGATGGAAGGGCTGACGAAGTTTTTATCAAGATGTGTAATTTTGTAGATGATCTCTTGGTAAAGTTCTATGGTTTGAAACCATACTACAATATAAAGAAGAGGGAAGACCTCATCGGAAAGCTTGGTGTTTGCATGGCCCCTCATAATTGTGCAGGTGTTGTCTGCAGGATTATTGGTTTTTCAAATTCTCTCGGACTTTTTGCAAGTCCTTACATGCATGCAGCCATTAGAAGAGATTGTGATGGGGATGAGGCTGCCGTAATGCTTCTCGGAGATGTTCTTCTGAATTTTTCCAGAGAGTTTCTTCCTAGTCACAGAGGTGGTGCCCAGGATTCTCCTTTGGTTTTGAATGGAAAAATCAATGCTGGTGAAGTGGATGATCAGATACTTGATTTGGAATTGGTGAATGAGTATCCTCTGGAACTCTATAGGATGGCTGAACAGAGAAAACATTCTTCTGAAGTAAATGTCTATGATGTTCGTAAGGCTCTTGAGGAGGGAAAGATGCCTTTTGAAGGAATAGGATTCACACACGATACGACTAATTTTAACGATGGGGTGCCTTGTTCGAGTTATAAGACCTTAGAGACTATGAAGGATAAACTTCAACATCAGATGGAACTAGTAGAGAGGATAAGGGCTGCAGATACTTCTGAAACAGCGAGGCTGATAATTGAGAGGCATTTTATCAAAGACATGAGGGGGAATCTTAGGAGATTCTCTATGCAGGGTTATCGTTGTGTCAATTGCAATGAAATAATGAGGAGGCCTCCTTTGAAGGGTTCTTGTTCGAGATGCAACGGAAAGATAATTTTTACGACAAATGAAGGTGGAATAAAAAAATATCTAGAGCCTGCGATGGATCTGGCGAAGAAATACAAACTCTCTGCTTATATTCAACAGAGCCTAGAGCTCACGAAGAGGCATATTGATTCTGTTTTTGGAAAAGAATTGGAAACCCAAGAAGAATTGGGGAGATGGTTTTAGGGGTTTTTATCCCCTAAATATTTATAAAATTTCTATACTATTTTCTTGAATGGTTCTCACTCAAGCAGAAATTTTTAGTAGAGTGATGAGATTTCAAAGCCAAGATCATGATCAGAGAAGGTCTCTTGTAAAAAGGATGGGTATTGTAGCTGATACTTCTCTAGGATTAGAAAGTATGGGGCTTATCCCTGATCCTTCTTTAGATTTTGCAGGCACTCAAGAAGAATTGTTTAATATTAAGAACTTAAAGTTTGACCTTTTGTCGGGTGTTGGTTTTGATTTGCGTGTGGGGGAGCATGTTTTTGTGGCAGATAGGGTGCAGAATGTTTCTGGATTGGAAGAACTTTTTGATTATGTAAAGGCAGGAGATATGAAAAAGCTAGATCCTAATGAAGGCAAATTTGTTTTTGATCCTGATCCTGAAGGGAATAGAGTTTATTATGTGGTTAGTTTTGAAGAACTAGTTAATTTCCCAAAAGAGTTATCACTCTTTGTAGATGCGAAGAGCACGACAGGACGTGTTGGTGTAATGTGCACTGATGTGGGCAGAGCTGCCCTGAGAGAGTCAGGAACAGCTCCTGTAATTATTGCTGTTCAACCATATGTTTTTCCTATCGAAGTTAGTGTTGGAAAGACGAGGTTGGTTCAAGCTGTTTTGAGATTATCAGACTCTCCATATATGTCACGGGCAGAAATCTTAAAGAGAGAGGTAGAAAGTGAGGGTGTGGTTGATTTATTTGAAGGAGAAGAAGAAATAGATCTAACTACAAATGGGAGACTTGGTGAAAAGGGTTTATTGATGACATACTCAACATCTAGGGCATTTAGGGCTAAGCAGGCAAGAGCCATCCCTTTTCCAATTGATATGGACGTCATAGGGAAATATGCTCGTGGAGATTTCTTTGATCTTATAGAAGGTAATAATAATCTATTGATGGAGAGGGGAAGATTTTATCTTTTGGGAACGAGAGAGAGGATAGTTTTAAGAGGGGCTTGTGGAATCTTGAGCAGAGAATCTTATGAAACAGGAACAGGGTTATGGGGGCACTTTGCAGGGATTATCCACCCTGGATTTAATGGGGAAATTACTATGGAATGCCGTTCTAGTTCAAACAGACTTGTTAAGGAGGGAGATCCTGGAGGGTTTGTGAGCTTAGATATGCTTGAAGGACATTTTGATGATGACGATGGATATAAGGGAAAATACCAGGGTCAGGTTTCTCCCACTCTTCCAAAAATGTTTAAGGATAGAAGTCAAAAAAGATAGAAAATTATTGTGGGAATTAAAAGACAACCCATCATCTGTGTTCTTCTGACGCCCAGAGATATACAATATATTCCTGTTATTGTTGAGACTATCAGGACAATTAAACCAAAGATTCCTGAAAAGAGAAGAATGACAAGACCAAGAATGAAAAGAGTCATCGAAGAAAGCAGGGTATAATTTATTTTATTTATTTTTTGGGAGAAGAATTTCGCAAGAAAGATGGTCAAGAAAAAAGAGAGAATTCCAGATATTATTACTGTAGCTAGGATCAAAATTAGGATTTGCGGGGACAGTCCTCCAATTATTTTTTGGATCGCGACGGCTGCTCCTGTTCTTGTTCTAGAGATTATATATAAGGAAACGAAAGAAAATCCCATTACAAGGGTGTTTGTTGCACCCAGCAAAATCAGAAAACCTTTTCCATCTGTTTTAGAGATTGTGTTTCCTATTATCGCAGCCTGCCCGCTTCCTAATCCCGGAAGAAAACTCAGGAAAGGGGATGCAACTAAGGCGCCGATTAATGGCTTTAAGATTTTATTTCTTATTTTTGGTTTTGCAATTTTTTGTTCGGGAATCGTGGTTTTTGTCTGAATGGTCATTATTAACATAGATGCTCCAAATAATCCTGCAAGAAGAGGGAGAAGGGGTTCTTTTAGAGAATTTAAATTTAAAACACTCCAACCCAGAAAACCAGTGAGTAAAAAAACAAAGAATGCTAAAATTTTCTTTTTTTCTAGAACTATTAAAAAAATTGAAACAGCAATTAACAGATAAGGAATTATTTTTTGTAAAAAGCTATAGGTTTTTGAAAGAATCAATATAGAAGGAAATGCGATTAAAACCAGAATAAAAATCGCTGCAAGGCTCCCATAAGCAGTTAAAATTATGGCTTCGTAACCTTGACCTTTCTTAAGTAATTCGTGACCTGGAAGAATCGAAAGTTCTGTGTCTGTATCAGGGCATCCGAGAAATATAGAAGGTATAAAATCCAAGAAAGTATGTGTTATTGCCATCGATGAGATAAAAACCACAAAGTAAATGGGATTTATCGAGAAGAAAATCGTGGCAGAAAGAGAAACCAGGAGAATCCCTACAAGATTTATGTGAATTCCTGGGATGAGGCCTGTGGTTGTTCCGAATAGAATCCCCAGAAATAAGAAAAGGAGAATTTCAATAAGCATATTCTATTTTAACTAGAGTATAATAATTCTTAAAAACCTGCTCTAATTCGGAAAAAAATGCCATTAGACATGAGGACAAGGAAGTTAGCACAATTAGCAGTAAGATATTCTACAAAAGTTGAGAAGGGGGAGTATGTGATGATTTCAGGAGGAGAAGAGTCAACACCATTTCTTGTTGAATTATATAAGGAGATTATTTTGCGGGGGGCACATCCTGTTCTAAGATTCCATCTTCCAAATGTAACTGATTTCTTTTACAAGTATGCGAATGAGGAAC
>CAZMIN010000007.1:7926-14280 GCA_964566405.1 Candidatus Woesearchaeota archaeon
AGGAACAGATGAAAAAATTCCCAGAACACTTTTGGCAATCTGTTATTAAATGCCAAAAATATATTGGGATAGATACAGAACCCAATACGAGAGAATTAACGTCGGCAGATTCGAAGAAAATATCTGAAAGATCAAAAATAACACATAAAATTACAGAGTACATATGCAATAGGAAAGATAAGATAAGAAGAGTATCAATTGCATATCCTTGTATTGCCCATGCACAGGAAGCAGAGATGTCTTTAACCGAATGGGAGAATTTTGTTTATGGAGCATGTCTGGATGTGGATTGGAAAAAATTCGGCAAGAGGTTGGATGAGATTGCAAAGGTTTTTGAGAAAGGAAAAAAGATTCATCTAATAGGGGAAGGGGTGGATCTAAAATTTTCAATCGCTGGAAAAAATTGTGTTTCAGATAAGGGAGAGGAGAATATGCCAGGGGGCGAGGTTTTCATGGCACCTGTCCGGGAATCTTTACAAGGGTGGATAAAATTTGACTATCCGGCAATTGAATCCGGGAAAGAAGTTACAGATGTTTTTTTAAGATTCGAGAATGGCAAGGTTGTTGAATCTACGGCTTCAAAGAATGAGGATTTTTTACACGAGATGCTCGCAATAGATGAAAATTCTAGCTATGTTGGGGAATTTGGAGTAGGGTGCAATCAAAAAATAACTAAGTTTAATAAAAATCTTCTTTTTGACGAAAAAATTGGGGGTACTATTCATCTCGCTTTAGGGATGGCTTACAAAGAGAATGGCGGGGGAAATGATTCTTCTATTCATTGGGATATTGTTAAAGATATGAGAAAAGCTAAAATAATCTTAGATGGAAAAGTTGTACAAGAAAAGGGGAAGTGGAAAATTTAGTTAGTTTTAAATAGTTTTAGTGAGAAATTAAAATATGGTTAAAGCCTTGGGTATTGAGAAGAGATTTGAGTTGATTAAGAGAAATACAGAAGAGATAATTGGTGAAGATAAGATTAGGAAATTCATGAAAAAAGGGGTTGTCTATTGTGGATATGAGGTTTCTGGGGAGATTCATCTCGGACATCTCGTGACTATTATCAAGCTTTTAGATTTGCAGAAGGCAGGAATAAAAGTCAAGGTTCTTCTTGCAGATTGGCATACTTGGTTGAATAAAAAAGGAGATTGGGATTTTGTAAATAAACAACTGAAGCAATGGGAAAAAGGATTTAAATCTGTGGGGTTGAAAGCAGAAATTGTTATGGGAAGTAGTTTTCAGACAAAAAAAGATTATGTTGAAGATCTTTTGAAGCTAGCCTTAAAAATTACGGTTAATAGGGGTGTGAGATCTATGCAACAAGTTGCACGAGATATTGAAAATGCAAAAATCAGCCAGATAATCTATCCTTTGATGCAAGTTACCGATGTCAAGTTTCTGAAAACGAATTTCGTCGTCTCTGGTTTAGATCAAAGAAAGGTTTACATGTTAGGGGTTGATGAGGGTTCTGAAATTGGTTTGCAAGATGCAGTTTATTTATCTACCCCTTTAATTCCTGGGCTGAAAGGGCCTGGGACAAAGATGTCTAGCTCTATTGAAGGTAGTTTTATTTCTATAAGAGATAAAAAAGAAGATATAAGGAAAAAAATAAGCAAAGCTTACTGTAAGGTTGGAGATGTTGCAAACAATCCTGTTTTGTTTATAGCGAGACTCGTCGTGTTTCCAAAGTTTGAAAAAGTAATCATCAAGAGAGATAAAAAATATGGAGGGGATTTAAAATTTGAAAATTATGAGTCTCTTGAAAGCTCTTTTGAGTCTGGAAAACTTCATGCTCTTGATTTAAAGAATGCTGTTGCAGATTATTTAGAGAAAATAATTGCACCGATAAGAAAAGGTTGGAAGTGATTACCTCGTCCTGAATTCGATAACATCTAAATCTTTTAATTCGTGTTTCAGGCCTACTTTTTGTCCTGGGAATTTTGAAGAAGGTCCCCAGATTTTTGTTTCCTTTAAATCTGAAAGATTTTTCAGAATTTTTTTAGCTATTTTTTCCACATTTGTTCCTGGTTCTAGAATCATTGGTCTATTACTCTTTTCTTTTCCAGGTTCTTTGGTATAGATTCTTATTTTATCGAAACTCTGAAAAAGTTTATTTTTTAGTTCATTTATGTTTTCGTCTGTTTTTGTGTTTATTACGACATAATCATATTTTTTAGAAGAAAGGGTGGCGGAGATTTTTCTCGTGTCTTTGCTGCTGTCCATAATATTAAATATAATTATCTTTTTTCCTTTAACCTTTCCCAACCTATTTTCAATTTCATTTATTTGCTTCAGATCATTTATTAGAATTAAGATTGTATCTGTCGTGTTTACGATTCCTCTGTCGTAGTATTCTGATTCAAACGCAGGAACTTCTATGAGTTGTATGCTGGTCCCCTCAAAACCAGTCATTCCAACTATTGGGTTTTTTGTGGTAAATTTGTGTTCTGCTATCTTGGGTTTTGCATTTGTCAGGAGAGAGAGTAGAGAGGATTTTCCTGTGTTAGTCATTCCTACTATCGCTGCTTGCATTTCTTCTTTCTTTATTCCCGCCTTGCCTGATTTCCCTGATTTTTTTGTTCTTTCTAATTTTCTCTTGAGTTTTTTATAGCGGGTTTTCAGGTTTGCTAGCATCTTCTCACTACTTTTGTGTTTCGGGCATTCTTTGATCATTTCTTTTAAATAGGTGATTCTTTCTTCATCTGTTTGAGCATCAAGGAATTTAGCCTCTGCTTTTTTATAGAAAGGGGATTGGTTTGTCGATGCCATACAACTTTTAAATCATCCTAACTTAAAAACATTATGAGCAGGAAAGAAATAATTGAAAAAATTATGAAGAAGAAAGAATTCTCTGATTTGCCTAAGAAGGATGTTGAGATGGCTTTTAGTAAATTTGAGAGGAGGCAGACCAGTGATGAAGATAAAGTTAAACTTACAAGAAAACTCTTGATGGAAGTTTTCTCTGCGTTCATGAGCAGAAAACTTTTTTCTTCTAAGGAGAGAAGTGTTGAATGGATTTTAAGAAAACATCTTTCAACGAGAGAGAGGATATCCTATTATGAGGAAATCTATAAGAGAATCTTTGAGGGTATGGGGAAAGAAGTGGGTGTGATTGATCTTGGGGCTGGAGTTAATGGATTTAGTTATAGGTATTTTAAAAAGGCAGGGTTTAAGGTGAATTATTTCGCTATTGAGGCTATAGGACAATTGGTCAGACTAATGAATAAATATTTTAAGCAAAATAAATTAAACGGAAGGGCTGTGCATCTTAGCCTTTTTGAATTAAACAAGGTGAGGAGGGAGATTAAAAAAATCAAAGGGCCGAGGGTTGTTTTTTTGCTGAAGACAGTGGATTCTTTGGAGTTGATGGAAAGAAACTATTCTAAGAAATTAATCTTAGAGATTTCTGATTTAGCTGACAAGATTGTCGTGAGTTTTCCAACGCAGAGTATGATTAAAAGAGAAAAAATATGGGCTAAGAGAACATGGATTTTAAAATTTATAGAAAAAAGATTCAAACTTTTGGACCATTTTCAGTTGGGTGCAGAAAGATATATTATTTTTAAGAAGATGTAAAAGTTTATAATACTTGATTTCTTTTATTTAAATTATAGTAGATGTTCAAAATGGTACAACCAACACAACCAACAGCACAACCTGCGGTACAACCAACAGCACAACAACCTGTTCAGGCAGCTGTTCCAGCAGGTCAACAACCCGCAGCTCAACCACCTGTAAAAAAGAAATCAAGGTGGTGGATATGGTTAATTGTAGCAGTTGTAGTTATTGGTGTTGCAGTAGGTCTTTTCTTTTTGCTTACTTAATAAAAATCTAAGGGGTAGGAAAAGCAGAAGTTCTTGATAAGGGGATTATCTTTATATACTAAATTCTTTTTTATACGATATGAAATCAAAATTCTATCGAAAAGTTCTAAAAAATGGAATGACTATTCTTTTTGAAAAAAGGAATGTTCCTGTCGTCAGTGTCGCATTTGCTGTTAGAAATGGTGGGATTAACGAATCTTCTGAAGAGAAGGGAATATCCCATTTTATAGAACACATGCTCTATAAAGGGACCACTAAAAGAAGTGCGCAAGAACTTAAAGCAGAGATAGAAAAAAATGGGGGGTTTTTGAATGGTTTTACTGATGAATTGATAACTGCTTATTGGTGTAAGATGCCTAGCAAGCATCTGGACATTGCACTTGACGTTCTAAGCGACATGGTCAAGAATCCTTTGTTTGATGAAAAAGAGATAGAGAAAGAGAGAAAAGTCATTTTTGAAGAAATAAAAATATATCACGATAATCCTATAAAATATGTTTTTGAGGAAATTCAGAGTCACTTATATGCAGAACCTTTAGGGCTAACTCTTATTGGAACACACGAGACTATGAATTCAATCACAAGAGGAAAAATAGTCAAAAAGTTTGAAGAAATTTATAGACCAAACAATATGATCCTCTGTGTTGTGGGTGATGCTAATTTTGATACTATTGTTGATTTTGCTGAAAAGAGTTTTGGGGATAAAAAAGGAAAAATTCCATTCTTTGATGTTAAGAAAAAAAATAAGATAAAAATTGAAAAGAGAAAGGGAATAGATCAGGCCAATCTTATCTTTGCTTACCATGTTCCTCTTGAAAAAGATAAAAAAAGTTCTGCTGCGAGAGTCTTGGAAATTGTTATGGCTGGAGGTATGTCTTCGAGACTTTTTAACGAAATAAGGGAAAAGAGAAATTTAGCTTATGCGGTTAAGGGTGGATCTTCTATAAATAATTATTTTGCATATAGTTTTATTTATGTTGGAACAATGAAAGAAAATGTAGGGAAAGTCAAGAAACTAATTTTGGAGGAATTCAAAAAGGTTTCTGAGGATTTGAATGAAAAAGAATTAGAAGAGGTAAAGGAGCAAATGGTTGGTAATTATCAAATTTCTATGGAAAATTCAGAAGGTCAAATGGCAGAACTTCTTTCTCATGAGCTGGATGGAAACGCAAAAACTTTCTATGATTTTGAGAAGAACATAAGGGCTGTTGAATTAAAAGATGTCAAGGATTTGGCAAAGATAAAAAATTATAGTTTCTTTGCTTTGGTGCCCGCATAAAGAGAACCAAGGTTCTCCCTATCAACCTCTCCTTTAATTTAGGGTCAAGCCTGAGAGAATAATCCCTCTAATACCAAAATTTTTATAAACGTATTTATTCTCTTTAAAAGATGGAAAAAAGGGTTGTAGGTATTATTTTTATTTCATTATTTATATTATTTGGTTCTGTGGTTTTTATTACAGGGATAGAAACTCCTGAAGGTGAAGGTGGTAGTGAAGGCGGTGCAACCTGTTTTGATACTGATGGTGGGGATTATGAGGAGCAAGGAACCTGTCAAGATAGTATTAATTCTTATGAAGATGTATGTACTAACGCCAACACATTAAGGGAATATGATTGTACTGATTCTAATTATTGTGGATTTGAACTTAAGACTTGTGATAATGGTTGTGTCAATGGGGCTTGTGTGCCGGGTTCGTGTACTGATACTGATGTTACAGGTCCATATCCTGATGGGAAAAATTATGGTGTGAAAGGAACTTGTGATGATGCCTCTGTCTTTACTCCTGTTGATGATTCTTGTAACCAATCTAATACTGTAAACGAATGGTTTTGTGGTGATGTGGATTTATGTGTGATTGAATATAATATTGCTTGTGTGGGTGATTGTGTCGATGGTGCTTGTCTGACCGAGGGTGGTAGAAGGAGAACTACGAGTTGTACAGATGATAGTGAGTGTGCAGATGTTTGTGATGTCTCTACTGGTGTTTGTGTTGAGTGTGTAAGTATCGCTGATTGTGATGCTGGTTCAGGAGAAACATGTGTCGGGAATGTTTGTGCTGCACCATCTTCTGGTTCGTGTGAGAGTATTTATCTATATAGTAATCAGAGTACATTGATTTTTGAGACTACGCTTGTCTCAAGTGGAAGTGGTATTCTTCCGATTACTGCCCGACCCACTACTACTTCCGCAGCTTGGACAGCAGTCATACCACAGGCCAGATGGATCTGGGGTGAAGCAACTGTAAGCAATCCGACAGAGAATGCAACAGTTGTATTTACCAAGACCTTTAACTTAGATAATAATTGGGGGGTTATTAGTGGTGTATTAGATGTTGCTGCTGATAATTCTTATAGCTGCGAACTTAATGGTGTGGTGGTGGGTGTTGATGAGAGTGAAAGGAATTTTGAAATAACGACCCAAGACAAATATACTCTCGTTAATGATGATTTTCTGGTTGGAGAAAATACTCTTAATTGTACTGTTAAAAACTGGGAGATGCCTGGGGCAGAAGCGGGTGATAATCCCG
>CAZMIN010000007.1:14290-19909 GCA_964566405.1 Candidatus Woesearchaeota archaeon
TAATCCCGCAGGGTTGTTATATGGATTATCTATCAATAGTGGAGATTGTGCGACTTCTTGTTTAGAGGGTGTTGATGGAGGTTTAAATTATTTTGTCCCTGGGAACACATCTGTAGGCGCGATTTCTCATACAGATTCGTGCAGCGCAGACGGGTCTACTCTGACAGAGTATTCTTGTACTGTTGGTGGAGCAATAACCTCTTCGGAATTTCCTTGTGTTTGTATTGAAGGTAGTGATGGGGGATATTGTGAGCTCTCTGGTGGAGCGGGTGGTATGGCTTGTGAAGAGTTTGAGTCTCATTCTGTTACAGGAGATCTTGTAGATGTTACAGAGATGGAGGGTGTTGTTGATGATGAGATACAAAGCCTTTTGGTTGCTGGAGATGTCTTGACAAGACTTACCTTAAGTGGTGCTCCCGTAAAATCTAAGGTGGAAAACCCCGTGATGGGAGATATTTACTATTGTGGCCTTGATTTATTATGGCATCAGGTAAAACAAACTGTTTCGGATATTTCTTGCATCAATAATCCTAGTTTAGATTGTGAGCCTAACACTTCCTGTTTAGAGGATTATGAATGTGCATCAAATTCATGTGTAGATAATTATTGTATATCTATTAGTGCAGAGTTAGAGGCACAGAGGAATTTTTTAGTCCAGATTTGGTGTGTGGTGACTAATTTGCCTTCATATATTGCAGATGGAGATGTGTCTGAAGATTATACGGATTGTTTGGCTGAAGCTTTTGGTGGGGTTGTAAATTAAGGGTTGAAAAATGAAAAAATATTTTTTTTTAGTATTCTTTTTTGCAGTGATTTTTTTAGCAGGGATTAATATCTTTTCTGCACAAGGGGATTGTGTTCCTGGATCTTATAACCAGACTTATTTTTGTAATACAGATAAAGATTTTGAATTACTCGGAGAAGATGGGGTTGATTGTTTGAACGATTATGAATGTTTAAGCGGTGCCTGCACACATAATTCTACTGCCGGGAGAACTGTTTGCGAGTCGAGATATAAGGCAATACGAGAACAGACAAATTTTTTGCAGGATTTTTGGAATAGATTGAAAGAGTTTTTTGCAGGAGGGGATTTCAACCCCCAAATAAATTTTCTTATACCCACGACGGGAGATACCTTATCACACGGGATTATTCAGGATTATATAGAGGCAAATATTAGTATTTTTGAGTTAAATCCTTCTGATAACTACTCGATATACTTATACAATTCCACTGGTTTGGTTGATAAAATGGAAGGCACCCAACCTCCTTTAGAACTTTTATTCTCTGTGTTTAACAACTTTACGAATCTACCTATAGATGAAATGTATTATCTGAATGCGACTGTTGAAGATGATTCGGGCGATGTTCTGGTGCAGACAGAAACGAGAGAGATATGGTTGGTTTCAGAAGATGTATTGCCTCCAACACTAATTATTTCCAACCCCCAAGAAGCAGAAGAATATCTTACTTTTGATAATGATTTAGAGTATTCTGTCTATGATCCTTATCCAGGTTCTTGCTGGTATTCTCTCGATGAAGGGGTTACGAATTCAAGCCCTGATGCAACTTGTTCAAACTTTACAGGGTTATCAGGGGTAGAAGGGACTAATACATGGACTGTCTATGCAAACGATACTGTTGGAAACGAAGTAGTCGCGAGTGTTGTGTTTACGATTCTAATTCCAGATATAGTTAATCCGGATGTTTCTTCTTTTACACCCCCTGTAGAAACCACTTATTTCCCAGATTCAACAATCTCGTTTAGCGCAGACATTAGTGATGACAGAAATAATCTGGGCTGGAGTGTTATTTCAGATATTCAAGGAGAGGTTGCGTCTGGTTCTATATCTGAAAGCAGTGGTTCTGTATCACCCTCTTTCTCTCTGTTACCTTCCCAAATAGGAGCATCCCAAGACCACATCCTAACATTTAATGTTACAGATGCTTGGGGGAATTTTGAAGACAGCAATACATTTTCCGTTACCCTAAAAAATGAAAACTGTACAGACACTACTGATAATGATGGAGATAGTATTTCAGATGGATTAGATATTGATTGTAGCGGGGAGGTAAGTGATGCGGAAGCAATTTCAATCAGAAGCTCAGGGGTTACTGTGTTTTCTAACAATGCATTTACCCATAGAAGAGTGATTGTTGATTGCCACTATAATAGTACGAGTCAGGATACGAGGGGTATTGAGAAATGTGTTAAATTAGATGTAGCAGGAAATGCTTGTCTGGATCCAGAGGCAAATTTAGCAGAAAATAAAACAAAGTTCAGGGGTTGTTCTGTTGGAGGCACAGAGATTGATAATGCAGAGGTGAGGTGTTATATCGACGCTGCAGAGTGTAATGTTGTTGGTTTGCAAGAAGAATTAGGGTTCATCAATATTTCTAAATTTAGTAGCTGTGATTATGGGGATGTGAGAGAGGATACTTTGCTTATGGATTTGAAAGAACCAAGGGGAGCAGATTCTTTTGATGTGGGGGATGTAATTTTTGTTCAATTAGAGGTTGAAAATTTGCCTGCAGACAACCCTTACTCTGATTTTGTGATGGAAATCTGGTTATTTGACATAACCCAGGAAGTGCTTATCGAAAGTAATATATCAGATGTTGTTAGAATTCAAAGAGGGGATTCCAGATTACTTACTACTGGTTTGTTGGTTCCTAGCACAGCTGTTTCCGGCAACGAAAATAGATTATACTACAAGGCTTATACATCTGAAAATCTTGTTTGCAATAGCGAAAGCATTTCTGTGAGGATAAACGAAGAAGGTTCTGTCGATGCTGATGATGATGGTTATGGTGAAGAAAACGACTGTGATGATTTGGATAATGCAATAAATCCTGGTGAAGATGAGATTTGTTCAGATGATATAGATAATGATTGCGATGGTTATATAGATGGTTTGGATTTTGATTGTTTTCTTTCTGATCAAGGAATTGTAAGAATAGGGCGAGGAAAGATTGATAATTTTGGCACTTTGACAACGAGAGGGCAGAGGATCTTAATGGGTGCAATGAGTCGTGCTGATTTTAAGATAGGAGACGAACAGCATTCTTTGTTTGTAAAGGATATTGCTTCGGATTCTTCAACTTTAACTGTTAGTTCAGCATCTTTCGATGTTTTATTAAGGGTTTTACAGACGAAAGATGTAGATTTGAATGGAGATGGAAAAGATGATTTGAGGCTTACGATGAATGGTATCAGTGGTGAAGAGATAGACGTCACATTTAGGAGTCTCTTTAGGAAGACCTCTGGTTCGACGACAAAAGACCCTATCGGAATAGGGAAGGATGGTGGGAAATCTACCTTATTTATGGTGTTGGCTTCTTTTATTCTAATATTTATAGTGGTTTTAGTCATATTGATATTTTATCTTAAAAAAAAGAAGGAAGCAAAGTCTAATTTTGGTCGTCCACGACCTGTTCGTATTGTGAGGAGGCCTACAAATTACTGAGGATTAATATTATAAACTTTTTTCTTTTATTAATTATATGGAAATTATTCGAACTTTTATTTCTATAGATATTCCTAAAAAAATTCAGAAAGAGATAAGAAAGTTACAGGACGAACTTCCTGGTTTTGAAGGTGGGAGAACAGACCCGGAAAATCTTCATCTGACTCTAAAATTTCTCGGGGAAATCAACGAAGAGAAAATAGGGGAAGTAAAGAATAAGCTAAAGAAAGTAAAATTTAAAAAATTTGATACTGAGGTTGATGATGTTGGGGTTTTTTCTCCAAAGTTTGTGAAAATAGTCTGGGTTCATCTTAAGAATTGTAATAGGTTGCAAAAATTAATCGACGAGGGTTTGAAAGATTTATTTCCTAGGGAGGAAAGATTCATGAGTCATGTGACAATAGCTAGGGTAAAATATCTAAAGAATAAAAATTATTTTTTAGGAGAAATGGATAAGATTAAAATTCCTCCTGGTTTGAAATTTAAGGTGAATAATTTTGAACTAAAGAAATCAACCCTGACACCTGACGGCCCTATTTATGAGACTCTGGAAAGATATACTCTGGCATGATTAATAATAAAAAAGGTAATTCTTTATTGTTATTTTAATGGGGGGTTTAAATCCAGAATCATTCGCAGAAATTTATATCCATACAGCTCTGGAGGCTGTTGGTGTAAAGGATCCTCCAACCGTGGATTGTTTTTACAGTTATATTTTTGGAAAAGTTTCTGAGAGAACAGGTCTCTCTGAAGGGGGGATAAGATATGTGCATCATGCTTTTCATTGGGTTCTTTTTTTAAAAAATTATTCTCCCCTTGAAATTACACATTCACAGGGAATAAACGGTCTTTCGAGAGTCAGGCTAAAAAGTAATCCTTTAGAAAAATCAGAGTTAGTCTCTCGTCTATTGGGGGAACACAGAATCTGGCTTGAAGAGAGGATGAGAAAATATTAAGTAAATCATATTAATAATACTAAATTTTATAAATCTTCTTTACTTTTTTAAAATATGAAAAGGGGGGTTTTGATTTTTGTTTTATTACTCGTTTCTCTTTTTCTTATTTCTGTAGGATTTTCTTTTGGTTTTTTTGAGAAGGAAACTATAGAAAGATCACGTTTTAACTGTGTGGATAATGAGGCGGATATTGATTATTCTGTGAAGGGAGCGTTTACCTATTATCGTGGGGGGGCAGAAGACAAATGTGAAATTACAACAATTCATGGAGAGATAGTAGAAGACGCCGTTAAAGAATATTTTTGTTCTGATATTGGATTTGTTCATCTTATATATCATAAATGTGCTAATGGATGTGAAGATGGAAGGTGCATTGGGAAAGAGATTATACCCGAAAACGAGTTAAATTACATAAATTATGCAAAGAATCCTGATGGATTAAATCCTTATTGTTTTGATTCAGATGGAGGAATAGATCCTTCTATTCTGGGAAAATTGGATTCTTTTTATTGGGATGGAATAGAGCATTGGACGAGTTTAAGGGATTTATCCGACGGCTGCATTGTTACCTCTGAAGGCCCTCGTTTGAGAGAATATTATTGCAACGAGGAAAATATGGTTGTTCCTACTTATTTTATATGTAATGATATATGTGTAGAAGGGGTTTGTTTAGGAGGGGGAATTAGAACAGATGAAGTAAAAAATAACGAGAGTATATTTTAATTAGATATTTCTTAATATTTATAATCAATAATCTTCTTCATGTTTTCTGCCTTTTTTCCGATGACTTTTTTTAGGTCTTCTTCGGATGCATTGATTATGTTCTTTATCGTCTTAAACTTCTTTAAAAGTTTTTTAGATGTTTTAGGACCGATTCCTGGAAAACTTTCAATTATGAACTGCAGTCGTTCTTTTCCGTTCAGATTTTTCTTCTTCACTTTTAAAGGAAGTTCTTTGGATTTTTTCTTTGAAAGAACAGAAAGAAACTTTGCGGTGTCTTCATAGTTTTTTGTAAAAATTATGGGAACTCTGTATTTAAGGAGGATTGATAAAAGAAAACCTCTGATGGCATTTGGATGCATCCCTGTCCAATCTAAAGAATCTGTATAGAGTTCTTGCTCATCCAACCCCTCTACAATTAAGAGCTTATCTTTATATTGTGTGAGTTCTTCGAGTTGTTTGATAAGCCTTCTGTT
>CAZMIN010000008.1:0-19682 GCA_964566405.1 Candidatus Woesearchaeota archaeon
CTAGTATTACCGCGGCGGCTGGCACTAGTCTTACCCAGTCCTTATTCTCCAAACTATTTACATTTGGCAAAAGCTTTTCAATTGAAAAGCACTCTGGCTCAATTTGTCACGCTTGCGCGCATTGCAAAAGATTCCTAACTGCTGCACCCCGTAGGGCTGGGAATAGTGTCTCAGATTCCCTCTCAGGGCTTCTCCGCTAAGAGCCCTTACGGATCATAGGCTTGGTGGGCAGTTACCCCGCCAACAACCTAATCCGCCGCAGCCCCATCCTTAAGCACGAGTTTCAGAGATACATCATTCCAGGGTATATCTCTTATCAGGTATTAGCCTCAGTTTCCCAGAGGTTATCCCTGACTTAAGGGTAGGTTAGCTACGTGTTACTGAGCAGTTCGCCTTTTCCTTATTTCTAAAGAAAACAACTTGCATGTCTAAGTGCAAACCAGAGAGCCGCAGCCGCCAGCAGGATCAACTGGATTCAAAGAAAATCATATTTATTTAAGATAATAAATCAATTCCGCATTTCCGACGATAAAATGTCAGAAACACTTCACACAAATCCTAACTATTGGCTTTGATCTAGAACTACATCTAAGTGACTGCTTGTTACATACCTCATACTTTAACCTTAATACTTGTATTGTTCATTAAAGCACTCATCTTAGTTAACAAAATTCTTAGAAGTTTGGCGTTTATAAAGGTTTCGCGGGGATTTGTACTAGAAAAAATTGCCTTCTACAAAAGCCCTAACTCTTTCGGGAAAAAATTCTCCGGGGGGATATTCGAGACTTCTAGAATGATCGAGTAATAAATAAAATCTACCCTCCTCAAGACATCTTCTTGAATTAACATCCAATAACCTTCCCGGCGTAGTCCCAAGAACTTCTGCTATTCTGGATAAACCTTCTAATTTTGGAGCGAGCCCACCATTTTCCAGCCCAGAGATCCTTGAGACATTACGTCCAATTTGTCTCGCAAATTCTTTTCTTTCCATTTTTTTGTAATGCCTTAACAAATAAATATTGTTGCTTAGATTTCTTATTACTTGATTGTGATTCCCATTTTGGGGAACTACTTCACTCGCAGGCATTCCCATAACCCCTTTTAACAAAAAACATTTATAAAAATGATTGTCCTTTAATACATATGACCCTTAAACAATACAAAGCAAAAAGAAACCTGAAAAAATCAGGAGAACCCGAAGCCAGAGTCAAGAAATCTAAGGGAAAAATATTCGTAATACACAAACACGATGCCTCTCATCTGCATTGGGATTTGAGACTAGAAATGTCAGGAGTTTTGAAATCCTGGGCAGTGCCGAAAGAGCCACCTAGGGAAAAAGGAACCAAGAGACTCGCAATTCAGGTAGAAGATCATCCCTTAGGATATGCGACATTTCATGGAAGAATTCCAGAACCACATTACGGTGCAGGAACAGTTGAAATCTGGGATAATGGAACCTATGAATTAAAAGAAAAAGACGATAAGAAGATAGAATTTAAATTAAACGGAAAAAAAATGAAGGGAAATTATGTTCTCGTAAAAACAAAATATGGAAACAAGCCAGAAAAGAGCTGGTTGTTCTTTAAGGTTTAATTTTTTTTAACTAAAGTTTCTAGTCCTTTTTTTGCATTTTCTAAAACAAAGAGTAATGCACTTGAAGGTATTAATAATGCTCCCCTCCACGAGAGACTTAACCAATAGGTGCTGCCTTCTTGATTTCTTTCTGCATATCTTGAAAATCCATCTAATCCAAAGTCACTTAACCTTAATTCATAATTTTCTGTCATTTTAAACCCCAAATCGTGTCCTTGCTTTGGCCAAAATAGGTCTAAGTTTTTGTCTCTTTCCCTCTTCTTCTTTCTCTCCTGTCCACCACTCGAGTTCCGGAATATCTGCCTTTATATTTCTTGCCTTGCAATAACCTCTTGTGAGAAGATAAAAGATCAACCCAAGACTTCTCGGACTCTTGTTATTTCCGATTATTACCTGATTAGCACCCTTTGAAAAATTATTAGTATCGCATATCATTAGAACTTTTTTATTCACCCTCAGAGTGTCGTTCAGGGCGTTCTTATCTATCCACTGATCTGTTATGACTGTTAATTCATTTTCAAAGAAATTAGGAAGTTGTTTGTTTGTGAGAATTCCCGCAGGATATTTCTGTGTGAATATTCTTATTCCTGTTAGTTTTCCAAACATTTCTGCGACCTTCCATCCTGCCTGTCTCTTGCAAACAAGAATGACATCTTCCGGAGAAAATTTTGATAGATATTCTACACCCTCCTTTAATTTTTCATCGATTAAATCTGTATTAAATATGGCAAGACCATCTGCCCTTCTTCTGTAAACAAAAGGCCTCATCGCAGGAGTCACGACTTTTGTTCCGAGATAGATACCTGCTTTGACATATTCCTCAAGCGGAACAAGCATATCTGCTCTCTTTTTTATTTTGACCCTTTCCTTTAGCTCTTCCGTCTTTGTCTTGTCTACTTTGCCCTTAAGTTTCTTGATTTTCTCCAGAATCTCTTTCTTTCGTTCCTCGATGCTCTTTACAACAACCTCTTTTGTAGATTCTTCTTCGGCAGATTTCTCTAATTTCTTCATAGCTTTCTCATCAAGTTTTTCTTCTTTTTCAGCTACTTCTTCAGGAACACCGCTTTTCTCAATATCTTCGATTATTTCTTCAGGGGTTTCTGATTTTTCTTTTGCTTCTTCTACCATGTTTCTTCACAGAAGAATTAGTTTTTAAGGGTTTCGGACAGAATTACTTTTTCTTGATTTTCTTTTCAATTTGAATCAATCGCTTAATCTTTGATTCTCTCGTTTTACCGGTGATTCCACTCTTGAAGAAATCAGCACCAAACCCAAACGCCAAATCAGCAAGAATATCTTCTTCTGTTTCTCCGCTTCTATGTGAGAATGCTATCTTAATATTATTTTTTTTAGCGAGTTCACAGATATTTTTTACTTCTAACAGAGAGCCCGTCTGATTCGGTTTGACAATTATGGTGTTTATGCTTTTCATTTTTATTGCCTTCTCGAATCTCTTTGAATTTGTCGTGGTTAAATCATCACCAACAATAAGTCTATTTGGAAATTTCTTAAGAAGCTTAGCAAAACTTTCAAAATCGTCTTCTTCAAATCCATCTTCTATATAAAATAGATTGAAATTTCTTATAAGATTAGAGAGATACAATAATTGCTCTTCCTTGGTTCTGTCTAAAACAGGATTTTCATAATGATATTTTTTCCTCCGATAAAAACTAGAAGCAGCAACATCAAGCCCAAGCGGAATCTTTAATCCTTTTAGGGAATCCAAGACTTCTTTTTCATTCAGAGATGTTTTCCATCCTTTCTCATCAGTTACTTTTCCTTCAAACTTTTCATCAGCGTTTCTTAGAAGTTCCCCCACATCTTTTCTAGCTTTTTTATTTATTTCCCAAGCTTCTTTAACAGATTTCGATTTAGGTATCAATAAAAATTCCTGGAAATCTGGTTTTTCCCCGTCAGAATGTTTTCCTCCCCCAACACAGTTTCCAACCAGGCGGGGAAATTTCTTTGCGTTAGGATTTATAACCTGCCAGACCTGTTTCTTTTTTTCTTTCGCCAGAGCTTTTAGGACTGCAGACTCCAAGGCAAAGAGTGTATTTGCTCCAACATGACCGTCAAGGATATCTTCTATCCTCCTTAAATCACTAAATTTTTCTATTATTTCTTTGGAAAAATAATCTCCACAATCTTTTACAGCCTTTATATCATACTCTAAACTTTTCTTGTATGGTTTTTTTTCGTATTTTCCCTTAGACTTTCCGTTTGGAGAACTTGCAGAAAATCTCCCGATATTTGTTTTAATAGAAACAGATATTGTTTTTTCCTTACGAGAGTCTAGAATAACCTTGGCAGAAGCGTTTTTAACGACGACCATCAACAGAAAAATGAATTTTGGTTTATATACTTATTGAAAAGAATTATCTAGAATAAGGGAGGCTATCCGGATTTACAGATTGAACCGTCTCAATATAGGTAGAATCTGAATGCCCGCTAATATAGTTTACAGCTCGGACAACGTGTGGTTTTACGAGATTGCCGGCAGTGACCCCTCCTATTGCTGCTATACACATAGTCAGAATAATTAATCTGTTAAATTTTCGCTCTTCGGCAATTACCTTTTTTTCTAGCGACTCAACCATAAAATATATTAGAATTTAAAGTTTATAATCTTTATTCTTCTTCCCTTGGTTTTTCTTCTTCAACAGCTTCTTCTTCAGGATTAACAAGAGTCATGATTTCTCCACCTTTTGCAATCTCCTCTTCTTCCTTAGCTTCTTTTTCTTCTATCTTTTCATCGCTGATTTTCTGTTCTTTAGCTCTTTTCAATTCCTCTTCTTTCTTTTGAGGAAAAGGCCTCTTGATAGATATGGGAAGAATTCCTGATTCAAGTTCAATTTCGGCTATCTTTAGGGCATCAAACTTTATTTTTTCTAAATCTTCATCACTAATCTTAATCAACAAAGGAGCATTCATGGCTATCTGCAGTGCTCTTGCACCGAGAATCCTTGCACTTTCGTATTTGCTAAATTTTTCTTCACTCATTTTAACAATTTTTCTATTTTTGAAAAAACATCTTTTCTTGATTTTTCAACTAAATCTAATATTTTATCAACATCTTCTATACTTAATTCTTTTGAATACCCTTTCTGGATAGAAGATATAACTCCTTCGATTGTTCCCCCGACAGTCATTTTGGCTTCACTAACGTCTTCTTCTTCTTTAGTAGGATCTACAATCATTGTTTCTCCTAATTTGTATGCATTTATTGATATAGGAGTTTCTTTTTTCAAAGGAATTTTCTTATCAGACAATTCCCCGTATAGGACTTTCTCATTCTTTGCATCATACTTTGGAATTTTTGCCATTCTCAATGCAGCTATTGCACCTATTCCTGCAGCATCTATAAGATTTCCATCATCGTTTATTGAATAAATATCAATGAAGACAGTCCAGACTTTTTCTCCCTTCTTTATGCATAATTTTTCAAAGTCTATGAACTTGCTCTCTCGAATAAATCTATCTACTAATCTTCCAAGTTCAATTGCAGGGAATTTTGGAGGTCCGCTCTCATACCTTTCAGAGCTCAATGGAAGCAATTCTGCAGTTACCATTAGATTTCCTTTATCGGGTGAATCAGGATATGGCTCTGCAACATCCATCTTTACACCGACGAGAACTTCCGTCTTTCCGAGTTTTACTCTTGCAGAACCTTCGGCCTTACTAGAGATGCCACCTTCTATAGAGATTTCCCGAAATTCATCTGGTTTTCTATTGTCGAATCTTTTTCCTTCTTTAAGGAATTGCTTTATCCTGTTTCCTGTTATGTCTGGTGTTTCCATTTTATTCTATTTTTAGAGAGTCTTTTAATGCTTTTTTCTGAACTTCATAAACTTCTTTTAATGCCTTGCCGGCAAGTTTTATAGCTTCTTTTAGCTCCTTTGAGGTAATCTTTCCATCGAGTTGAAGATGAGTCAATTTTCCGCTGTTTGTCATCGTTATAGGAATGTCTGTCGAACCTTCTCCCTCTTCCCAATATTCTTCATCTCCCCTAACATCGACAACCAGTTGTTTGTCTAATTTTCCTATCGCAACACTAGAGACCAATTCTTTCATAGGAATTCCCGCATGTGCTAATGCAAGAGCAGCAGCATTTATACCTGCACATCTTGTCGAAGCATTTGCCTGAATAATATGTATGTGAACATCTACAACCATGTTTGGATATTTCTTAATCATTACCACTGGTTCCAGAGACCATTCTGTTATCTTGCCTATCTCTGTACTTCTCCTGTTCGGACCAGGCCTTATCCTGTCAGTAACAGAAAAACTCAGCATATTGTAGGTGCACCTGAGAGTTCCTTTTTCAGGGTTTTGCTGGTGTTGAGGATGCATTTTCTTAGGACCGTAAACAGCAGCTATCGCAATAGTATCTCCGAAAGAAAACATCGCGCTTCCATCTGCATTTGGAACAACTCCTACTTTTGCATCCATTTTTCTTATTTCATCTACTTTTCTTCCGTCCAATCTTTTGAATGTTTTCGTCATTTTTTCTCCCCCAAATCATCCTTACTTGGACGATTTCCTTTTTCCTTTTCAAACCATTTTTTTACTTCTTCTGTCAGACCACTGGCAAAAGATTTCTTTGTGACAAACAAAATAGCTTTTTTTACAAATAATTCATCTTCTACATTATCTCCTATTACCCATATTAATCCGTTCTGTCCAACAGTAATATTACATCCAGTCTCTTTCTTTATCAAATTAATCATGCTTCCTTCTTTTCCAATAATCCTAGGAACCTTATTTGAATTAACCTTGACTATTAACCCTTCATCTATTTTTCCCAAACCTCTTGATTTCAGCGTTAAATCTATTCCTCTGGCATTTACTCCTACGATTTTTGCAACAACCATATCACCAATATCCAGAACCTCACTCAATCCTGATTTGTCTACATATCTTGGAAATTCTGTCAGAGACAAAAATGCGCCTATTGGAGAATCTAAATCTATGACCCATCCGTTGAAAGTTATATTTTCAACTTTTCCTATCACGACATTTCCCCTTCTAGCCTGATATGTCCCGGAAAGAGCTATTACTTTTACTAACCGATTATTTTCTTCAGCCAGACCATATCTGTTTGAGATGATTTCATCTCCTTTTTTCTCTGTTCCTTCTCCAGGAAGATAATCCCCTCCTTTAGCAATGACTTCCCCTGGAATAACAACCTTTCTTTCCATTTTATTCTCCATCTTTTATTTCTTCTGTAACCGCAGAACCATGAGTTACTGAATTTAATTTATCGTAGAAGTCCATGATCATTCCAGAAGGAACACCGACAGTGATCTGTAAGTCTCCATTATCCAACCACTTCTCTTCTTCCTTGTACTGGCCGACAATTCCATATGCCTTTCCTGTGTGTATGGCAGGAATAGTTATCTTTACCTTCTTGGTATCTAGTTTTATGGGAAGAATCTTGCTTATACTCTCAACAATTTCTTTAATCTGGTTTTCCACAGGAACGTTTTTTATGTTAACATTTGATTGTTCGAGTGCATTTTTTATCCTCTCCGCAGTATGGGGGTTTCCGGTCTGGGGATCCATGGAGTTAGTTGCAAGGAAATCAATAACCTGTTTTAACTTTCCTTCTCTTTCCTCATCTCTATGCTCTTGTGTTAAAAGAACTTCACCGTTTTTCACAATTTTTTCGGCTATGGTATTTACGTCTGTTGTTCCAAAAGCTTCTTCCATATCCTTTGTTGGAGCAGCAAATCCTTTTTTAGAATCGCTAAAAATATTATCTGCTTCTAAAAAATCTACAGAAGAAGATCCTCCTTTCTTAAATTTCAAAGCATTATCAAGATCGACAATAATCTCGAAAGATTTTCCTCCTTTCTTTATCCTTGCTGTGGTTTGTGTCATTTTATTTAATAAAATCATTTAGTTCATCTTTAGTGTTTCTTTTGAGTAGACCTTCTTGATTTTTGATATAAACTAATTCAAACATATAGATATTAAAATTCTTTCCCTGAACCTCTTTAAAGATGTCTAATGCAAGTCTGGCGCCTTTTTTCATACTTAATTCTGGTTTATGTCTTTCCCTCAGTTTTTCTTTTATCTTTTCGTCGTTTTCTCCAATTGCATTTGCACTGTAGGAAAAATAGTTTCCTGTTACATCACTAGTATATAATTCCGGATTTTTATCTCTAATCCCGGCAATCATCATAGACACTCCGAAAGGTCTTGCACCACCATATTGTGTGAACTGTTGTTTAATGTTTGATATTTCTTTGATTATCAACTCTGGTTCAACTGGAGAATCATATGTTATTCTGTGTTGTTGTGCAACCACTTGCGCCTTATCTATTAGAACCCGCGCATCAGAAACAATTCCAGCAGTACTTGTTATAATATGAGAATCTATTTCATAAATCTTGTTTGCCGATTTCTGGATTATTAATTTATCTTTTACTCTTTTATCAGCTAAAATAAGGACACCATCAGAGCAAGCCATTCCTATACTCGCACTTCCAAGTCTGACTGTTTTCTGAGCATATTCTACCTGCAGTATTGTCCCCTCGGGAGAGAACATCGTTGCAGTCCGATCATAGCCCATTGCTTGATGTTGCATATCCATCGGCATATCCATTTTATTTTATTTTGAGAGAATTTTATAATATTAATAATATCTTTCCCTTCTCCTTATGAGATTTAATAAATCCATGCCTTTAAAAGTTTTTCGGATGTCTATCTGCCCCTAAAACCATCCCAAAACGCACCCGCATGATCCTTTACACTTGTATATATTTCAGGGATAATATCCCTTGCCACACCCCCTGCTTTAATCAAAAGTCTGGGAATATCCCAAAAAATGTGCCTCTCAGTACAGGATAAACGAATCTTTGAATAGGGTTTGAATCCTACTCTAATGAATGTCTCTGCTCCATCAAGGACAATACTTGCAGACAGATATTTATCAAATAAGTCCATGTTTCCGGGTTCTATCACTAGACTCAACAATCCTAATTTCCCCACTTCAGTAGCAAGAGGAAATCCATAACCATGAACAAAATTATTTAGTGCTTCTCTCATAAAAAACCCCTATAGAACAATTATTTAAACTTATCTTTTCCTCAACCCATTCAAAGTCCCGCTGACTCTTTCTACAACCATTTTGTCTTTATATGAAGTCAGGCTAGCCCTTACATTATCAACCATTTCACGATTTACAGAAATAATCGCACTGTCTTTACTACCCTTTATCCAACCGAGATTTGTCTTAGACATGCCTAATACACCGATAAATTCAAGAATCGATTTCTCGATGTTTGTCTTGAGATTTTTTCCTCTGACCAGCAAATATCTCTTCTTTTCCCGCATGCTTGGTTTTAATGCCTTCATCATATAAATAAAACAACAAGGTTATTAAAACTTTTTAAACAGCGCCTTCGTAATTTAAAATATGGAAGTATGTACTGTAGGTGGGTTTGAAGAAGTAGGAAAAAACATGACGGCTGTAAAAATTGGTGATGATGTATTTATTTTCGATATAGGACTTTATATTCCAGGGATAGTCGAACTCCAGGAAGAGAATGTTTTGGAATATACCTCTAGATTTCAAAAAAAAGGAAGGCGACCACAACAGTATTCTGAAAAAAAACTAAGAGAGTATGGGGCAGTTCCTGATGACCGTGTTCTAGATAAATTAGGCTGGAGAAATAAAGTTCGTGCAATTTTTATCAGCCACGCACACCTTGACCATGTCGGAGGCATGCCTTATCTTGCGAATAGATATCCAAGGGTGCCAATCTATGGAACACCTTTTACAATGAAGGTTTTAGAAGCGGTTTTAGAAGACGACAAAATAAGATTAAATAATCCCTTAAAAACAGTTCAATCAGACTCCACACACATCATAAAAGGAAAATCAGGAAACTATAATGTGGATTTTATCCATACGACACACTCAACAATCCACTGCGCATTTATAGCACTCCACACGAGAGAAGGAATTTTCTTTTACGGAATGGATTTGAAATTCGACAATTACCCAACCCTGGGGAGACCCCCCAATTACAAAAAACTAGAAGAAATAGGGAGAAAAGGGGTCAAGGCCCTGGTCATAGATGCACTTTATTCTAAAACAGAAGAAAAGCCAGGGGGGGAAAAGATAGCACAACACATGTTAGAAGATGCAATTTCCAAAATGAGGGGAAGAAACTCTGCATTTTTCTTAACGACGTTCTCTTCACATATAGAAAGACTAAACAACGTAATAAAATTTGCAGAGAAGACAGGAAGAGAAATAGTTTTTTTAGGTAGAAGTTTAAGTAAATATGTCGAAGCAGCAGCAAAAGCTAACGCATGCCCATTCAAAAACAAAGTAAAATTAATAAAATATGCAAAACAGAGAGAATCTTTTTTAAGAAATTTAGAAAAAAACAGGGGGAGATATTTTATCGTTTGCACAGGGCACCAGGCAGAAGAAAATTCAATTATGGACAGAATTGTTAGAGGGAATACACCATTCCACTTTAGAGAAGGAGACCATGTTATCTTTTCCTCAAGTGTAATCCCCGTCACAGAAAATATTCTTGCCCGTAAAAAGTTAGATGATAAATTAAGAAGAATAGGGGTAAAAATTCAGACAAACGTTCATGTTCATGGACACGGAAGCAGGGATGATATGAGAGAATTAATAAGAATGTTAAGACCCAGGCACGTTGTTCCTGCACACGGTTCTCTGCAACAAGAAACCCCTTTAATAGAACTAGCAGAAGAACTCGGATACAAATTCAGAGAAACATCACACTTGTCTTCTAACGGTAAGGTATTAAAGTTTTGAATCTTTATAGAAAAATGGCGAAACAAGAAATTGTAGAAGGACTTAGGGAAGCAGTGGGGAGGGGAGAGCCCCTGAAGAACGCCATGATGAGTTTTTTTAATTCTGGTTATACTAAGAAAGATGTTGAAGATGCTGCTACAGAAATGCAAAAACCACAACCAGTTTTTCAACCGGTGGTCCAGCCAGGAATGCCTGGCCAGCCTATTCAGCCAAAACCCATTCCACAAGTTCAGCAGCCACCCACTCAGATTCAGCAACCAGTTCTTCAGCAGCCACAATTTAGGCCATTACCTCAATTCCCTGTTCAGGCTGTTCAAACAGTTTCAAGTTACGGACAAAAACAAAAGTCTGTAAGCTTGGTTATAACAATAATGCTCGTATTCTCGCTACTCCTCCTGATAGGCCTTTTGGCAGCAGTATTCTTTTTTAAAGGAGAGATAACCAGGTTCCTTAGTGGTGGGTTCCTGTCTTTTTTATACTAAATCACAATCAAATTTATATACTTCCGGAATGCTTCTAATTTTGTCCGAAAATGGTAAGATTTGCGCACATTGCAGACGCTCATTTAGGAGGATGGAAACAACAACCCCTCCAGGATCTGAATCTAGAGTCTTTTAAGATGGCGATAGATACCTGCATAAAAGAAAACGTAGAATTTGTACTGATAGCAGGAGATTTATTCGATTCTGCATTCCCTCCCATAGATATTCTGAAAGAGACTTTTGCAGAATTTAGAAGACTCAAAGAATCAAAAATCCCTTGTTTTCTAATAGCAGGATCGCACGATTATTCTGTCTCTGGAAAAACTTTTCTAGATGTTCTGGAAAAAGCAGGATTTTGTAAAAACGTTGCAGAATATGAAGAAAAAGACGGAAGAATAATACTAAATCCAACAATTTATAAAAACGTTGCAATATACGGCTATCCAGGAAGAACCTCTGGGTTAGAAGTAGAAGACCTGAGAAAAATATCATTCAACGATTCTCCCGGAATGTTTAAGATATTCATGCTCCATACAACCATAGACAAAGTAAAGGGAGACCTTCCTATAGACGCTTTGGAAATAGTAAAGCTTCCACACGCAGATTATTACGCATTAGGACACATCCATATAGACTTTCAATACGAGAATTTTGTATATCCTGGGCCCGTGTTTCCAAACAATTTTAAGGAATTAGAAGATTTAAACTACGGGGGGTTTTATATAGTAAACACAGAATCAGATAACCCTCTAAAAAAAATAGACCTAAAGATAAAAGATGTTGTATCTATCAGTGTGGAGGTAAGGAATGCTCTCGTAGCAACAGACCAGATTATTTCTGAAATAGAAAAGAGAGATATAGAAGATAAGATACTTCTCCTGAGAATAAAAGGAAATCTGGAAAATGGAAAGAATTCAGACATAAAATTTTCACAGATAGAGGATTTAGTGGAAAGAAAAGGGGCATACTTTTATCTGAGAAATATCCATGACCTCAAAACAAAAGAACTAGAGATAGAGATAGAAGTAAAGGACACTGAAAATATCGAAGAAGAAACCATAAAGGTTTATCTGGAACAAAATCCCTCTGAATTCAATGGTTCGATAATGCAGTTGATGAATGTACTCTCTACAGAGAAGCAAGAAGGAGAGACAACAGAGAGTTTTACAAATAGAGTATTGGACGAAACTAAAAAAGTCTTAGAATTTTAAAATGGATAAGATATTGATTGTAGGAACAGGTGGAAGAGAGAATGCTCTAGGATGGAATTTATCTCAGAGCTATGACGTAGAAAAAGTATTATATATTCCTGCAGAAGAGAGTTTTGAAAATATTCGTAGATTAATAGAAAGAAAAAAAATAGCCTTGACTATTATAGGTCCTGAAGATCCTTTAGCCTCGGGCATTGTAGATTTTCTTACTTCTGAAGGAGTTGATTCTGTTTTTGGCCCAACGAGAGAAATGGCAAGAATTGAATCTGATAAATTTTATTCTGCTGATTTGATGAATGAATTAGGAATCCCACAGGCACGATATGCAAAATGTTTTTTAGCTTCTAGTATAAGAGAAGCCATAAGAAAATTTGAAGAGCCTGTATTAAAATACAGGTGGCTTAAGGCGGGAAAAGGTGTAAGAGTTTATTCATCTCAGGAAGAAGCAGAAAGCGACTTGGAATCTTTTGTAAAAGAAATTGGTGGTGAGGCATTAGTTGCTGAAAGACTATATGGGCAAGAGTTTTCTGTTTTTGGAATCGCTGATGGAAAAAATCTTCTCCCATTTGAAATTGCCTTCCAGGATCATAAACCAGCATATGCTGGAGACAGGGGACCAAATACAGGAGGCATGGGTGCTTATGGTCCTGTTCCAATAGTTCCTAAGGAGTTAGTAAGAACAATTGCAGAAGATATAATGTTGCCTGTTGTTAGAAGAATAAATTACAGGGGATTTCTCTATGCAGGGATGATTCTAACAGAAGAAGGACCAAAGGTTATTGAATTTAATGCGAGATTTGGAGATCCAGAGGCACAATCAGCAATGATGTTATTAGAAAATAGCCTGTATAATCCCATAAGATTTTCTTTGGAAGGAAAAGTTTCCGAAGCCCCGCTTACTTTTAATGAAGGAGCTTCTTGTTGTGTGGTTTTGGCTTCAAAAGGATATCCTGGAAAATACAAGAAAGGACTTCCAATCTCTGGAATTGAGGAAGCAGAAGAAATATCCGGCATAAAAGTATTTCACGCAGGAACTAAATTAAAACATGGTATTTGGTTTACCGATGGTGGTAGGATTTTAGGAGTAACTTCTTACTCTAGAGCAGGAATTAAAGAAGCCCAAAGACTAGCCTATGAAGCAATTTCAAAAATAAATATTCCTGGAGGATTTCATTATAGGTCAGACATAGGAGATAAAGCTTTAATATGAGACTGAAAAAAATAGTTTTAAACAACATAAGAAGCTATAGAAATCAGGAGATAGAATTTCCAGAGGGCTCGGTTCTACTCTCAGGAGATATTGGGACGGGAAAGACATCTATCCTTCTCGGCATTGAGTTTGCTCTTTTCGGACTGCAGCCAGGGCAGAGAGGAACAGCTCTGTTGAGGAATGGAGAAAGAGAGGGGGGTGTTGTTCTAGAATTTGAAGTAGAAGGAAAGCAGGTATTGGTTGAGAGAACTCTGAAGAGGGGAAAAACCGTATCGCAGGATTATTGCGCAATAACCATTGATGGAGAAAAGAAAGAAATTTCTGTCACAGAGATTAAAGACAAGGTTCTTGATCTCCTGAATTATCCAAAAGAGTTTTCAAAAAAACAAAACATACTCTATAAGTTTACAGTATATACACCTCAGGAAGAGATGAAACAGATAATCCTGCAGGATCCAGACACGAGACTGAATACACTGAGACACGTTTTTGGAATTGACAAATATAAAAAAATTCTTGAAAATATTTCTGTATTAACTTCAAAGCTGAGAGAAGAGAAGAGGATAAAAGAAGGACTAATAGAAGATTTGGATTCCGACAAGGCGAATCTGGCATCGAAAGAAGACGAACTAGAGTCAAAACATTATAATATGGTTTCTGTAGAGAAAGAACTCTTTCTGAAGACAGAAGAAAGGAGGAAGATTCAGGAAGAAAAAGAAGAGATTACCAA
Organism: Candidatus Woesearchaeota archaeon; assembly: GCA_964566405.1. Classification (GTDB taxonomy): domain Archaea; phylum Nanobdellota; class Nanobdellia; order Pacearchaeales; family GW2011-AR1; genus ASMP01. The sequence goes on from CAZMIN010000008.1 coordinate 14,030, forward strand.
AAAAATAGAAGACAAGATAAAATTCCAGCAAGAAGTAGAAAAGACAAAGATAATGATTTCGAATAAGCAAGAGTCAATATCTATCAATAATAAGACCCTCGAGAGATTAGAAACCCAGATTAAGGAATTATTGGATTTAAAATTTGATGAATTAGAAATACAAAATCTAGAGGAGAAAATAGATTCTAAAAATACAGAGAAGGAAGAACTAAACGAGATTAATCTTAGATTAACCACAGACATAAGTTCACTGAGTCTTAAAAACCAGGAAAACGAGGCTGTAAAAGAAAAAATAAAATATATCGAAATCTGTCCCACGTGTCTGCAGGATGTCGACCCAAATCACAAGAGCAACGTTGTCCTTAAACTAGACTCAAATACTTCTGAAAATATAAAAAAAATACAGGCCCTGACAATAGAGAAGAGAAATATACAGGAGAGATCGAACAAATTAAAGGAAGAAATCTCTTCGAATCAAAATAAGATACAGGAATTAAAAATTCTGAAAATAAAACTTCAGGAAATAAATGAAAAACAAAAAAGAGTTGAAGAGATAAACCAATCAAACGAATTGATTCATAGAGATTTGGGGATTCTGAATCAGCAGACAGAGGTTCTCAACAAATCTATATTTGACTTGAAGAAGTTTGATAATATTTTTGAAGAAAAAAGAAAAGAACTTGAAGAATCCTTGAAACAGGAAAGAATGGCAGACATAAAAGTCGCGGAATTAAGAAAAGAGATAGAGGTTTTTTCCAAGCAGATACAGGAATTAAGAGAAAGAATTTCTAAGATTGAAGCAGTAAAAGAAAAATTAAACTACATAACCAAACTAGAAAACTGGCTTTCCAAAAATTTCACCCCTTTATTGTCTTCTATAGAGAGAAACGTGATGATTAAATTAAAGACAGAATTTTCAAATCTCTTTGCAGAATGGTTTTCTATGCTGGTTTCAGATGTCTTCGAAGTTCGGTTAGATGATGATTTCACACCTATAATTGAGCATCAGGATTATGAGATAGATTATTCTTATCTCTCTGGTGGGGAAAGAACAGCAATAGCCCTCGCATATCGTCTATCTCTAAATCAGGTCGTGAATTCTCTGTTGAGCAAGATAAAAACGAGGGATGTAGTTATCCTGGACGAGCCGACAGACGGTTTCTCAGACCAACAGCTGGACAAGATGAGAGATGTCCTGGAACAGCTAGACGTGAAACAACTGATTATAGTCAGTCATGAGCAGAAGATAGAGGGTTTTGTAGAAAACGTGATAAGACTCAAAAAAGAACAAGGAGTTTCAAAGATAGGGGAATGATTCCGAAACATTTATAAAATACTTCTATATCTATTTTTTATAATAGATTGTTCTGAGAAAATTAAAATGGATCAAGAGTTAAAGAATTCAATTTTGAAAACAGGAACGACAATTTTAGGAATTGTCTGCAAAGATGGAATTGTGATGGTCGCCGATAGGCAAACTACCGCAGGAAATCTTGTTGTAAATAAGAATAAACAAAAAGTAAGACAGATTACAGATTATCTTGTTAGTTCGTGGACAGGAGTTGTTTCCGATGCTCAAAGACTGACAAAAATTATTGCTGCGGAATTAAAACTCAAGGAACTGAGGTCCAGGTCAAGGCCAACAGTAAAACAAGCTGCAAATCTCATAGCTACGGTTACTTATTCACAAGTAAGACAGCCGTCTATGGTTCCTAGTATGGTGGGGAGTCTGGTTGCTGGTTTTAATGAAGATGGTTCTGTAGAACTTTATTCTATCGAACCTGCAGGAAGCGTAATGAAAATAGAGGATTATGACGCTAACTTCGGTTCTGGTATGCCTTACGTTCTCGGTCTTTTGGAAAGACAATACAAAAAAGGAATAGGTATAAAAGAAGGGGTTGAATTAGCAAAAGAAGCGATAAAATCTTCGACGCAGAGAGATGTTGGTTCTGGTTATGGTATTGATGTATTTACAATAACAAAAGATGGAATAAAAAAAGTGGTGGAACAAGAGATTATATCAGAATTCAAATAAAAATAGGTTGATTTCATATTCACATAAGTCTAATCAAGATGGACATTCTAAAAAATATAAAAGATAGGTTACATGGTAAGATAACTGAAGCAAATTTCGAGGGTGCAAACATAGTTCTATATACAAACAACGAGATTTTTTTCAGAGAAGGAGAACACAGAATAAAAGCGATAGTGGATGAGATTAAAAAGAGGATAGAGCTTCGGGCAGACCAGAAGATTCTCCCAGACAAGGAAGAAACCAAAAAAAGGATAGAAGAGATTGTTCCAAAAGAAGCAGAAATAACAAAAATAATTTTTGATTTTCACAGAAGCATTGTCATCATTGAAGCGAAAAAGCCAGGAATGGTTATTGGAAAACAAGGCTCTATCCTTGATGAAGTGAAGAAAAAAACCCTATGGACACCACAAGTCCAGAGATCCCCTGCAATAAAGAGCAAAATTACAGAAAACATAAGAGAAGTTCTCTATGCAAACAACAATTATAGAAGAAGATTCTTAAATTCCATAGGAGAAAAAATATACAAAGAATGGAACCCTGAAAAAGTAGAGGAATGGGTAAGACTGACTTTTATGGGAAGCGCACGACAGGTCGGAAGAAGCTGTCTCCTTCTCCAAACCCCTAACTCGAAAGTTCTCCTGGATTGTGGGGTAGACATAGCATCCAAGGGAAAAGATAGATTTCCTTATTTTGATATTCCTGAATTCAATATAGGCCAGTTAGACGCGGTCGTAATTAGTCATGCACATCTGGATCATGTTGGATTGCTGCCTTATTTGTATAAGATGGGCTATAAAGGACCTGTCTACATGACCCCTCCTACAATGGACTTAGCAGCATTGATGTCTTTAGATTTTATAGGTGTAGCATATAAGCAGGCAGTAGCTCCCATCTTTAGTTCAAAAGACATAAAAGAAATGGTGAAACATACTATTTGTTTAAATTATAATGAAGTCACAGACATAGCGCCAGACATTAGAATCACTTTCTACAATTCAGGACATGCCTTAGGAAGCGCAATGGTTCATTTCAATATTGGAAATGGTTTACATAATTTCCTTTATTCTGCAGATTATAAGTATGCAAAGACGAGACTCTTGGATCCCGCAGTCACAAATTTTCCCAGAATAGAATCTGTTTTAACAGAAGCTACTTATGGTTCAAAAGTAGACATCCTTCCTCCAAGAATAGAATCAGAAGAAAAACTCATAGAGCTAATAAACAAGACTATTGAAAGGGGCGGAAAAATTTTAGTGCCTGAGTTAGGATTGGGGAGGGCGCAGGAAACAATGTTGATTATAGAAGACGCCATCAAAGCAGGAAAAATGAAGAAGATTCCTATATATATCGATGGAATGATATGGGATATAAACGCTATTCATACAGCTTATCCAGATTTCTTGAGCAGCAGTGTCAGGGTTTCTATTTTTCAGGATAAGAACCCTTTTGTTTCAGAAACTTTTTCAAGGGTCGGCTCCCCTCAAGAGAGGAGAAAAGTCATTGAAGGAGGACCTTGTCTAGTGCTTGCAACTTCTGGAATGCTTGTTGGAGGAGCCTCTGTAGAATATTTAAAAGAGTTTGCAGGAAACGAGAAAAATTCAATAATCTTTGTCTGTTACCAGGGTGTGGGTTCTCTGGGAAGAGAAGTACAGGATGGAATAAAAGAGACCAGGATGATGGTCGATGGAAGAGAAGAAAGAGTAGAGATAAATCTGGAAGTTCACACTATTGCGGGACTGAGTGCTCATGCAGGAAGAAACGAAATAATATCTTTCTTTAACAACCTAAGACCGAAACCAAGGAGAATAATGATAAATCATGGAGAAGTTTCAAAGTGTCTGGATCTGGCTTCTGCATTATATAAATTGAATCATGTAGAAACAAATGTCCCAAGAATCTTGGAGACTGTTAGATTGAGATAGACTTAAAAACTTTTTTTCATAAGCATAATAATGGTAAAAGTCAAATGAAACATACACTAAAGATTACAGCCATTATTTTGGCTATGTTTGTTATAACCCAGTTTATCGGGTTATATGTTGTTGATCATTATCTTTCTGAGGAAAACGACCTACCTCTTGGTTTAGAAACTCCTGAAATTGAAAAAGAAGCAGATTATTTTAAGATTCTTCCTGGAATAGTCACAGCTTTCATAATCGCAATACTTTTGTTGTTTTTCCTGATGAGGTTTAAGATAGGGTTTGTGCTTAAACTATGGTTCTTCGTGGTTGTCGTGATTGCTCTTACAATCTCTCTATCATCAATCTTGTCACAATTCTCACTCCTGAAATATTTCGTTATAGTTTCTGTATTAATTGCACTCCCTTTAGCCTTCATAAAAATCTACAAAACAAATTTTCTGGTTCACAATGCAACAGAACTCTTTATTTATCCAGGAATCGCAGCTGTTTTTGTACCCCTCCTGAATATCTGGACAATCATAGGCCTTCTGATTCTGATTTCAATTTATGATATGTGGGCTGTCTGGCATTCAGGCGTCATGCAGAAGATGGCAAAATATCAGATAGATAAGCTAAAGATATTCTCAGGATTCTTTATTCCTTATGTCTCAAAGCAGATGAGGCAGAAAATCAAAAAGATGAAGAAAACTCTGAAAAAATCAGAACTAAAGAAGAAGAGAATCAGGGTCAATGTTGCTATTCTTGGAGGAGGGGATGTAATCTTCCCGATAATCGCCGCAGGAGTTATGATGAAAACCCTCGGTCTTATCCCTGCAATTTTGGTTCTCGCAGGAGCAACCATAAGTCTCGCATATCTACTCCTCGCCGCAAAGAAAAATAAGTATTATCCCGCAATGCCTTTCATAACAGCAGGAATATTCGTAGGTATGGGAATTAGTTATTTGATTTTTTAATGTTTTAAATGTAAAATTATTTAACAGGTATTCATTTCAGCTACCATTCTCGCATTATCTACAAATCCTGTTGGCGTCCACAGACCTTTTAATAAAGTAGCATCAATCATATTTCTTGTATCTGCATTATATTCCAACCCCATTCTAGAAAATTCTTCTATTGCTCTTTGTACAGGACGAGCACAATATCTTAATTCACCTACTAAACGAGGGCTAAGATTTCCTTCCGAATCAAAATTATACCTATTGTTTTGTACAAAGCCACGCGCATAGTTTGGATCAATAGATACACTATCTATTATTCTTGTTTTATGAGCAAGTGTTTCTGAATCTTTTGGATCTCCCAAGGTTTCATCCCCCATAACAAAAACAGAATATTGAAATAGTTTTCTTTTGAATTTTTCTAATTGTTCCGTGGCTTTAGCTTCTTGATATATCTCATCAAACCTGTGCTCAATCCCTAATTTTTTTTGAGTTTCAGGAGATTCTCTTAAATCCTCAAGTAAAACCTTTTCAAAATGTTGCGCTACAGATTCACCCGACGCTACAGTCAAAGCCGAAGTTTCGGTTAAAAGATGGGGTAAATCATTTGAACGAGTTACCATGAAATTAAGAGCGTGCCCCATTCCTTCATGTCCATAAAGTCTTATCAATTCTCTATCTCTAATGTGTAAGGTTCCATCTTCTGTTGAGTAACAAATAGCAGGAATTCCTATTGCAAGAGTATTAGTTAAGGAATTAAA
>CAZMIN010000009.1:0-19330 GCA_964566405.1 Candidatus Woesearchaeota archaeon
CTATAGGATACGAAGAAATAAAGAATATGGTCGAACCATCTGCGACATCTGTTTCAATCAAAGATGGAGATATTGTCGAAATAATCGCAGAACCTTTCAAAAAGGAAAAGGCAAAAGTTTTAAGAATAGACAAACAGAAAGAAGAAGTTGTAGTAAGCCTGCTCGGAGCAGTTGTTCCATTGCCGGTTACAATTAAACTCGACAACGTTAGAGTCATAAGAAGAGAAGAAGGAGAAATAGAAGATGAATAAATGGATGCCTAATCAAAAATTCGCAGGAGGTTTTTATGCAAGTTAAACTTTTGGTCGAAGGTGGAGACATGCAGCCAGGTCCTGCATTGAGTCAGAAACTAGGACCTCTCGGATTAAATGTCGGGCAGGTTATTCAAAAGGTAAATGATGCTACTAAAAACTTTAAAGGGATGAAGGTTCCTGTAGAGTTAGAAATAGATACAGGTACAAAAGAAATTGATGTTCGGGTTTTTTCTCCTCCTGTTTCAGAACTCTTGAAAAAAGAACTTGGAATAGAGAAGGGTTCAGGGGTGCAGGAAAAGATAAAGGTAGCAAACGCATCTATAGAACAGATAATCTCTGTAGCAAAGACAAAACTTCCAAACCTTCTCAGTAAAGATCTAAAAGCCGCTGTAAAAACAGTACTTGGAAGCTGCGCAAGTTTGGGTATATTAGTAGAGAATCAGCCAGCAGCCCATCTAGGACACCAAATTGAAGGGGGAAAATTCCATAAAGAGATTCAAGAAGAGAAGACAGAAACACCCTCTGAGAAAAAAGCAGAATTAGACGAATATTTTGAGAAAGTAAAGGAAGAACAAGATAAGATAATCGAGCAGGAAGAAGCTGAAAAAGCTGCTGCCGAGGCAGAAACCACAGAAACCACAGAAGCCAAGGAAGGAGAAGAGAAACCAGAAGAAGAGAAAAAAGAAGAAAAGAAATAATTTATAAATCAATTATAGCTTTTTTATCCGTGGGGATGTGGGGTAGCCTGGTAGCCTTTCAGGTTTGGGACCTGACGACCCCGGTTCAAATCCGGGCATCCCCATTGACGACACGACACCTGTTAATCCAAAGAAAAATGACATCAAAATCAAAAAAATCAAAATCAGCAGGAAGATTTGGTGCTAGATACGGGAAGAGGCCCAAAACAAAATTAATAGCCGTAGAATCGAAACAGAGGAAGAAGCAAAAATGCCCTTTTTGTGGGAAACTAGGAGTAAAGAGATTATCGAAAGGAATCTGGAAATGCTCAAAGTGCGATAGGAAATTTGCATCAGATACTTATCATCTAGGATAAAATGCCAACATACAAATGTTTCAAGTGTGGAAAGAAGATTCAGAGTACGAGTCTCGACAAGAGATTCGTCTGTCCTCATTGCGGAAGCAAGATTTTTTATAAACCCAGAACAAGGGTAAAAAAAGTCAAAGCAATCTAATTAAAATGAAAGACAGAGACAAAAAAATACAGGAAATGCAGATGTTAGAACAGAATCTGCAGAATTTACTTTTTCAGAAACAGGCTTTTCAGATGGAATTGTCAGAGACAAAATCTGCCTTGAAGGAAATTGAAAATTCAGGAGACGAGGTTTTCAAGATTATCGGGCAATTGATGATTAAAACAGACAAGACAAAGATGAAAGAAGAGCTTTCCAATAAAGAAAAAATAATCACATTGAGAATAAAGAGTATTGAAAAACAAGAGACACCATTAGCAAAAAAATTAGACGATTTACAGAAGGAAATTGTCAATTAACGAGAGAAACAGAACATATACAAAAAAATGACGAAATCTTTATAAAGAATTACAGATTAAATTTAATATGGTTTTTGATAGGATAAAAAAAGCTTTCTCGGGTTCAATGACTGACGAAGATATAGGGGATGAATACTTAGAGATTGATTTAGGAAAAGAAGAGAAGGAAACAAAGGTTTTAGTCAAACTTTTTCAGTTAAAAGATTACGAAGATGTCAGTGATATCCTTAATGCTCTCAGGGAAGGTTATGCAATAGCTATAATTGATATAAAGACATTGAGGCAGAAAGATTCTATTGAATTAAAAAGAGCAATTTCCAAGATTAAGAAAACAGCAGATGCTCTTGAAGGAAACATAGCAGGTTTTGGAGAGAATATGGTAATAGTTACTCCTTCTTTTGCAAAAATCCATAAAGAACGCCCAAAACCAAAAGAAGAAAAATCAGATAGGTTTGATCTCTGATTCTCCTATTATTATATACATATAATCAATCTTGGTACTCTATTATATTTTTGAGATAGAGAAAACCGTCTTGAGAGCCACAATTATTGTTGCAGGCACGAACAGAGCCAACAAAGCAGCAAATGTGGATGATACAGCATCACCTATACCTATTCCTATCAAAGAACCCGTAACACTCTCCATACCAAACTTACTCACAATAACCAGAATAGCTCCTGCCCAAAGAAATGTCTGGGAATCTTTTCCAGATACATTCATGAATCCTACAATCAATCCAAGTATTACTAATATAGCATAAATTTGCGCACTATATGTCGTTAATGCCGGAATAGGGAGAAGTGTCGTAGAAAGACCTATAATGATTGCTAAGATAACACCTATTAGGAAGGCCCATGCCCCAACAGAATTTTCATGAGATCTTATCACCATTTTTATCGTTAATAAACAGAGTGTTTTTGATTATATAAATTCTTTGTAATCTTAAAATAGAGCGAAATCAATTATATCCTCTATAATAGAAATCTTTATAAACCATATTAACTCCCGAATGACACAAAATGGAATCAAAATCATTAGGTTTGTTCGCATTGAGCATTTTATCTTTGGTACTTGTGATGAGCTTTGTAAGTGCAGATATAAGTTTTACCAGCACAACAAACACTAAGACTGTTGTTCAAGGAACCACAGCCACCGTTTCATTCACTATGACTGAGAGTGGGGTTGCAGATGCATCAAGCATAACTTTTGATTCTGTTACATTAACTTCTGGCACAAATACTTTAGTTTCATCAAATTTTTTAGGATCTGTTACTGATCTTTTAACAAGCGCAAGCGCACCAATGTCTCTTGATTTTGTTGTTCCTTCTACCCAAGCAAGAGGAACATACACAGGAACTTTCACTCCTTCAACAATAACATACGTTGGCGGTGGTGACGTGAACCCATTAACAATCACACTAACAATAGAACACCCTTCAGATATTGCTTCATGTATTGCTGTAGGAAATCCAGGAGAGTTGAAAGTTAAGAGTATTGATTTTAAGAACGACGGAGTTAATGGTAAAGAATTCGGAGACGACAACGAATGGTTTCCTCTCGATGAAATTGAAGTTGAAATTGAAATAGAGAACAACGGTAATGAAGATGTAGATGATATTGAAATTGAATGGGGAATATATAACATTAAATCAGAAGAATGGGTCTTGGATCTTGATGATGAAAAAGACTTTAATCTTAAAGATGGAAAAGACGAAATCTTAACAGTGAGTTTTAACATTGAAGACGATTTTGATGTTGATATTGATGAGTTAGATGATGGAGAACACTATAGATTCTATGTTACTGCTACAGGAGATGTTGATAATGAAACCGCACCTAAAACATGTGCGACTGATTTTGAAACTTCTGAAATAATCATAGAGAGTGATTTTGTAGTGTTAGATAATATAGACTTTCCCGAAACAGTGATGTGTGGGGATACTGTTCAGATTACAGCAGATGTCTGGAATATTGGTGATAATGATCAGGACGATGTATCTGTCGACCTTATTGGAAAAGGATTGGGATTATCTAAAACTGTTTTGATAGGAGATATTGACGCTTTCGATAACGACGAATTTAGCCTTACATTCATAGTTCCTGACGATGCCGAAGAAAAAACATATACTCTTCAATTCCAGGTTTGGGATGAAGACAACGACATTTATGAAAATGACTTCGATGAAGACGAATCAGAATTCTCTGTTCCGTTTGTGGTAGAAGGTGGTTGTGGTGGTGTTTCTGGAAGAGATGTTTCAATATCTGCTAGTTTGCAGTCAGGTGGACAAGCAGGTAAGGATTTGGTTGTTAGGGCAACAATAACCAATGACGGGGACGAATTAGATACATTCACGATTAATGCAGCAGGATTTACACAATGGGCATCCTCATACACCGTAGATAGAACTAGTCTTGTATTGGGTGCAGGAAACTCGGCAGATGTTTTATTCACATTCAATGTAAATAAGGACGCTTCAGGAAGTCAGTCATTCACGATAGAGCTTGTTTCAGACGATAACCAAGTAACTACACAGCCAGTATCTGTATCAATCGAAGGAAAATCAGGACTGTTCGGACTGACAGGATTAGTAACCTCTGGAAACGCATATCTATGGGGAATCGGGGCATTGAATGTAATCCTTGTAATTATAATCATAATCGTGGCAGTCAGAGTTGCCCGAAGATAATTCTCAATCTTAAATTATTTAAATGAGTTTCAACTAAGAGCCTTATGAAAAAAGGCTCGAATAAATTTTTAGATTTATTTTTAAGATATATAATCTTAGTTCTTGTTGCCTTGCCAAACCTTTTTCTGTTCTACTTCATCTTCACCCCTCTGACGGTCTATCCTATGTATTTTCTCCTCAATCTATTCTACGACGTTTCCCTGATGGCAGGAAACATTCTTTTGATTAACATGGAAATCCCTATAGAATTCATAAAAGCATGCATAGCAGGCTCTGCCTATTATCTTCTATTGATACTAAACCTGGCAACCCCTGGGATAAAACTAAGAAAGAGGATAAACATGCTGTTGTTCGCCTTTGGAACTTTTTTATTCCTCAACCTCTTAAGAATATTCATACTAGCTTTTCTGGCAATATCAGGATCTCCATCTTTCGATGCTGTTCACAAGTTGTTCTGGTATTCCCTGAGCACTATTTTCGTGGTTGGAATCTGGTTTGCAGAAGTAAAGCTATTCAAGATAAAGGAGATACCCTTTTATTCAGATTTAAAATTTCTATACAAGAACATTGTAAGGAAATAGTATGGTTATAGAACAAATTCAAATACTGATAGAAACCCTTTTGCTGATTATCAAAGAACTGGGATATATAGGAATTTTTATTGGAATGACCATAGAGAGCTCTTTCTTTCCTTTTCCCAGCGAAGTCATACTGATTCCTGCAGGAGCCCTCGTAGCCAGAGGAGAGATGTCTTTCTTCGCAGTATTTCTCGCAGGATTGTTCGGAAGCCTTACAGGAGCATGGATAAATTACTTTCTGGCTTTATTTCTGGGAAGAAAAACAGTGGATTATTTAGTGGGTAAGTATGGAAAATTCATGTTCATAACAAATAAAAAACTCAAGAAAACAGACGAATATTTCAGAAAACATGGAGAAGTCACGACTTTTGTCGGAAGACTCATATTTGTAGTAAGACAGCTAATCTCTCTTCCCGCAGGCTTTTCCAAGATGAATTTCTTTAAATTCTCTCTTTACACGGCACTGGGAGCAGGAATATGGACTCTTGTCTTAATACTTGTCGGATACTTCTTCGGAAGTGCTGCACAACCGATGATGAAGGTAATAACAGCAACCCTCTTAACACTATCTCTCCTGATAACTCTTATCTATGCTTTAACGAGAAAGAAAAACTAAATAGTTTTTTGAACCTCAACCAACAATTCAACGAGGAATCTTTCTGTGCCTTCTAAGATTTCACAGTTATTGACGTTTATCTCATAACACGCAGGACCAAATTGTACTACACTGGTTTCATCCCCCGGTTGTATCTTAAGAAACATATATTCTCCTTGGGTGTCACAGGTTGCATTAGGATCTTTTATAATTGTTGTACCAAAAGCCCCAAGAATTTGTTGAAAATTAATCATGGCAATACCTCCATTTCCGTCGCAAACAAAATCTTCAGTATTATCGAGAACCATCATTTCCAGCAAATTTACTTTCCCATCAAAATCCACACTTCCTAGTTTCCTTGGGTCATTTCTAAGATAAATATTATAAGTAATATCTATCCCATCGTCAACCATTGGAAATGATGTGTGATAAAATACTACCTCCCCCGCCTTTTCAATATCAAATTCTACACCCTCATATTCAAAAATTTTCACAGAATTGACAAAAAAAACAAGCAATAAAACAAGAACTATAAAAACGACTATGCCCAAGAGAAAATTTCTCAAGATTTTATTCTCTTGTTTAATCTGTTTTTTCACAGGCACTTTTTTATCTTTATTAACCTTTTTCCTTTTTTTTATTTTTTTCTTCATTATCTTATTCCTAATATTTTAAACAAAAACTGATCTGTCAATTTCGTAAGGTCTTCAGAACCACCTTCGATGAATATGCATTTATCTTGTTGCATTATATTACTTATATTATTTTCTCTTATTATTATAAAGTTATCGTCACAGGTTTTTACAGGAAAATCTCCAGCACATTCTTCTTCCTCTGTGCACGCTTTCTGTATCCTAAGGGCAATATTCCCAAGATTGATATATATCTCTAGCTCGGCTTCCTCACTTTCAGAGGATATGTATAGGGGTTTTCCCTGATAATCAATTATATCGCCCGATACAGACCCTATATCTTCTACCTGCTGGGGAACATTCTTAAAGATGAAATTTCCTAAAACCCAGAGACCATTTTGATTAACAAATTCAAAACCATTATACTCTATATTATTGACAGAAGAATCTTCTGTATCTGTATTCCCAGAACCGAATCCCTGTAAGGCAAATCCCAGGGTGCTTATGACCATCACAAAAATTAAAATTACACCGATGGTTATCTGATTTCTCCTTCTCTTCCTGCCTTCTGTATATCTTGAAACTATTCTTCGCATCTTTTCATATCTGCATTCTTATTTTTAAAGCTATCGCCAGGTCTTAAAAAAAAGAAAAAATAAAAAAGAAAAATTAAACTTTTTGGATTTACGGACCACTCAATTTAGTCGATGTACCCGATACTCCTGCAGCATAAATGTACTTGTTACCAGCTGTTGTATCAATTGTTGCTGGCTCATTAACAAGACGACTCGCAGCAGCAGCTGTGTCGGCCTTTTCGTATCCTGCAACAACTAGAGCAACCTTTCCGCTAGTGAAAGCACTTCCTACAGATTGTATCAAGAATTGTCCTGATCCTATTCCTATAGCAGACTCCCAAGCACTAGCACAAGTTGGATATGCAACTCCCAATGCTTCAGCAGTAGCAGAGTTAATACAGCTTCCTCCAACAAGAACCACATCCCGGCTTTGCCAGGAGCTCTTCTCGCTGTCTGTGAAAACCATGTTTCCTCCACCGACTCCACTAACACTTGCGTCTGCAGACGTCAAGAAAATTCTTCCGTAAGATTCACTACCATGGTAGATCAGCTTAAGTGTTTCTTGTGTTCCGCTCTTATCATACAACGATTCTGTTGCTAGAGCAGAATAAACAAAGTTTCTGAAAACATCTGTTTCTAGTATCTCTGTACTCGTTCCACTCATTCCGGCAAGGGTTTTGACATCTACTTCATCAGCAGTACCACTAACTCCAAGAGTTACAGTAATGTTAGAACCGCCAGCCGTATTATCGTCTTTATCTTCTTCAGAGATAACAATATCCACTGTTGTTTCTGCACATACTCCTGCTGTGAATACAAGGGGTAAGCTAGTTTTGTTATATTCAATAGCGCTCATTATCTGTCTGTTTCCTGTAGAATCAATAACAGCACAAGCTTCAGAATCATTTGCATAATTTGTGGTTGCGTGAGACAGGTTCCTAGCAAGACTTTCTTGAGCTATCCAAGGTAACCAAACCTTTGCACCTTCTGCAGTATAAAGCACATCAAACTCCATCTGTACGTTCCCTCTCCAGAAGTTTACTGTTTTCAGGTCTTTATCGATAGCACCAATAGTGATTTCAATATTACCTATGGTAAAGTCATCTCCTGCTTGAGCTTCTTTCTTTGCATCAACCCATGCATTATCTTTCCTATACTGGAATGTTGTCTTGTTAACAGTACCACTACTCTCTGACTTGAAACTCGTAGCCCTCATCATGATAGATTGTGTATCATCACCATCACTCCATGAAACAGGCATCCATTCGTGTAGATCCTTATCAAATGTCACGTTGGTGGCATTTGTAGAAAGCAATATCTCGTCAGAATCTTTTCCTAAAAGGTCAAACTCGTTTTTAGTAGCATCCCATTCTAAAAGAGGTATGTCTTCCACACTATCGTCTAATGGGAAATTAGCCAACCTTATGTTAGTATTTCCTTGGTGCTCGAATTGAATTTCTTCTTCTAAAGGATAAAACATTTCTGTCATCGATACCTTTAGGGTTTCAAATCCAGGCATTGTTATTTCAGATGTAGGTGTTATGAATAACTCATCATCCGCATCCCATTGAATCATAAGAGAGGTAAAAGTAGTAGTTACCGCACCTCCTCCATTAATAGAAACACTCATATCATCGATAGTGTCTTCGTTAAGCTCAACATTAGAACCATGTGTAAGTACGAGTTTTCCTTTTCCAATACTAAATTCTACACTACTCAATGTTCCTTCTTTAGTATTATATAGGATATCTTTGACACCTATATAAGACCCGTCAGATAGTTTTTGAGTTTCTTGTTCGTTTAATGTATTGGTATTTACTCCATCTATGTTCAATATAACTTCTGAACTACTTATGAAGTTTATCGTAACCGTGTGTCCGGCAACAGTTGCCGTAGATCCTTCTTGTAAAACCGTATCCTCTGCAGAATCAAGAAGAGTAAGGGTAAGATTTGTAGAAGCAACACTAAGGATATAATATTCCTTTCCCATCAATGGCAAGGTAGCTGTTGGTAAATCAAGGAACGAGGGATTCTCTGTGAAATCAAGAGTATAGTTCAAAATATTCACTCCTGAACTAACTTTCATACCAATTGTAGGTTCATCTGCCGCATAATCGTTATCTTCAAACATATTCAAAGTCATGTTCGCCATCTGAATCTTTTGGGTATAATCAAACTCGTCATTGTCATCATCTACAAAAGTTCCATCTGCCAGTAAAATTGGCAAGTCACTGTCTGTGATTGAAGTAGATTTTATATCCCGAAGACCTTTTCCTAATTGCCATTTTGTGGAAGTTTTCTGAAATTCTACAGATTCTCCTCCACTAATAGTTCCTCCAGACGATCTAACTTTTGTCGCTAAGTAAGTAGCTATGCTGTTTGTTGCAACAGTATCATCTACACCTGCTCCTGTACCTGAAACAATTCCAACTCCGGTAGATGAACTACCTGAGAAAGGCGCAGGGAAACTTGCAGCTGCAGCAATTCCTGCAGTCATACCAAGCATCAATACGCTACTTGCGATTGCAGATACTTTTCTAAAATTAAATTTCATATATTTTATTTTCAACCTCCTTTCAACTCTATAAGAGTTGTCTAGGACAACTTCCACTGTCTGATAGTCATAGGGTAGAACTATCAGTGTGAATATAATCCCCTATTAGACCACCCCGAAGGTGCTAAGATATAAAATCTCGTTTTGTTTAAAAAGCTTGTTGTAATACATATCCTGATTACAAGGAAAAACCCCTTATTTCAAGGTTTTACTTATAAAGGTTGTGCTGTTACTAATGTATTACTACACACCTCTCTTTTTGTTAAAACAAAAGCTTTATTAACATATATTACTTTTATACTAATATATATTATATTTAAATACATAACTCTAAAATATATGTTACACATATATAAGGGAAAATAATATATATCCTCATAATCTAAAAATAGATTAAATAAAAAGGAAGTTGACGGTGAAGAAACCGTAAGTGTCTTACCATGGCTCGAACAAAAACAAGAGAAATAACAATAACCCAGTCTAAGGGGGCTTTGTCCATTTTCAAAAAAGCAGGAACCTCTAAAAAAGACTATGATTTTGAAGGCGTCTCTGCTCTGAGACAGCTCCTGAGCAACGAAAAAGCAAGGATGTTACACGTAATAAAGACCCAAGAACCCAATTCTATTTATGATTTGGCCAAAAAACTAGGAAGAAGCTTCAAATCAGTGAGTGATGATATTCATCTTTTGGAGAGATTTGGATTTATAGAACTAATAGAGGAAAAGACAAAGAATAGAATAAGACACAAACCCGAAATAGTGGTAGATACCATAACGATTCATCTAAAAGTGTAACTACGAGAAAAAATTTAGCCTTTATTCGCAATCTGCTGTCCGGCAATATGCTGTGAAGAATATATCGAATTTATTACTTCTCTTAAAAAAATTCTGTGAAGATCCTTTATAACTTCTAGTTTTGTTCCCTTCTGTTAACAATAATTCCCAATCATTTGAAAGAATCCTCAATTCATACCCCACAACGGGACGATCTGTTCCGACATTCCAACTCTCTTCAACAATCCCCTCCATTGTAGAGCCAAGGACTTCACAAGCATACCTTTCATCTAAACACCTTCTTCCATCGTTACAATCAATTATTAATTCTTGGACATCCAGATATTCAAAATCATCTCTGCAATCAGAGGTATATTGCAGAAATGCCTGTATAAAGCTGTCAACTTCATAACTCTCGACTTCTTCCTGCTGCGGTTTTCTCAGAGAAATGCTCAACAAAACTAAGAGGATGACAGCCACTATTATCATTATCAGTGCAAACCCCACCATTTCTTCCTGTGCCTTTTTTTTCATTTTATTCCCCATAGCTCACTATTATCTTTGCTAATTCACATTTATCATAAACTAGATTCTCAAAATTATCTTTTCTGCATAATGATACAAAATTTGACACACCTGTTCCAGAGCCAGAGACAACCTCTATCAGATTACAATCAGGATAATTGCCAGGGTTACAGACAACCTCTGAACCGAATTCAGGATAGATTTTTCTTATTTCAATACTAGAGACCCCCCAGAAACCAGAATATCTCTGTATGTTCTCTTTTAATGCCATAACCTTATCTGAATCAACACAATTTACTCTGCTCTTTCCAAAAGCATCTCCGCACGAAAATTCCGGAGAATTTGCCAGTTTTGTGACCAAAAGCATTGCATTTTTTTCTTCCAAAAGTTCTGCAGATTCCTGGAGATTTGAAAATCTGAAGACAAGGACAAACATTCCCACCAAGACAAAGAACAAGGTAACTGCTATTAGCATAAATGCCATCTGCTGTATTTTTAGTTGTGCTATTTTTTTCATTTTACCATAATTGACATACTCCAAAATCATTTTTATCATCTAAATCCTCTGTAATTCCCTTGATATGTGTTAGTGACCAAGAATCGCTAAAATCATCGGCAGCAGTCCTCAATGCGAATAAATTTATTTCCAGATCACATCCTTGATTTGAGATTAAAGATGCTTTATCATCGTATATAGTGGCCAGCTGTTTTGTTCTCTGCATTAATCTCTTTAACTGACATTCGTATACGTCTTTATCCCCAAAAATAGCAGCATACATCAGCGCATCATCTTCGAAATACATTATATCACCCCTCTTTCTCACGCTATTCTGGTCAACAAACATATCACAATTAGCCCCCCCATTAAAACAGATTTGGAGGCTGTTTTCAGGGCATTCATCTAAGAGAAGATTTTTTTGATTAAGGTTTAAGAGTTCTTTTCCTATTCCCTCAGGAGGATCTATGAAACAATAATTTTTTTCAGAAGAAGTCATGTAGACAAGGTCAGAAACCTTAAAAGGAAAGTCAAAAGGTTTTGAAAAAACATAAAATTTTTTTCCTTCTATAACCTCCTCGGAAAAAATATATCTGTTAGAAAATCCAACCTCTTCACCATAATCTCCCCATTTATTGAAACTTTTCTGCGATAGCTGTATTGTTTGTCTGCCGAAAACACCGTTATTGTTACATTCGTTGCGCATCCTTGTTTCGACAGGCAGGGTTATAAATGTGGTTTTTCCTTCTTCAAATCCTGTTTCTAAAGCATTCAAAGAAACCCCTATTTCTTTTCCAGTCGTAGTTTCTGTAATTGTCTGTTCCGTGTCCATGAATTTTGTAACAGCAAAAATCGCGAGAAATAATATGAAAATCCCGGCAATGATTGCAAAAACCCATGCAAAAGATATTTGTAGATAGGCTTTTTGATTTTCCATCTTATCTAGTGATTGTTACCATAGAATCTCCAAAGTCTTTCTCTAGTCTTATTTTTATTTTTCCATCTTTATTCTCTATACAAAAGGGATTTTCTGTAGAGGTTGTTTTTAATATGTCAATATAATTTATTTTCCCACCCTCAAAAAATTCGTCAGACCTAAAAAATAAATTTTCATATTCATCATCAACAAAACAGACAAATTCTATTTCAGGAGGCAAGGAATATTCTTTTTCTTGTGAGGATTGGGAGCTTTTCCATACCTTATTGATGTCCGATTGTAGGTCTCCGATAAAGGTTCCAATCTCTGCAGAATCCTGTAGGCCGAGAAAAGTTTTTATCGCATAAAATGCAAAACCAACGAAAACTATTATCATAATTATTGAAAAAATCATCCCAAAAGATAATTTCATCTGCCCCCTACTTTGACTAAGCATGGACGAAGTTCTCCCCCTTTTCATGAATAAGTAAGAAAACTATAACTTATAAATTTTAACTAGGTCTCAAAAGGTCTGACAGTTATACTGCAATCGTTAGGGAATGGACGATTTTCAAATTCATCCTGGCACTTGATGTAGAAACTCGTGTCAGGATCCCAATTTGTGGTGTGTCCTGTGTCACCAACAACATTCATTTCTATTCCATCTTCGAATAGATAACTACAGTCGTCAGTGCCATAAACGCACTCTGCCTTTTCGTTTGTTATTAATTTCAAGAACGTAGTTTCATGGAACGCTCTGACAACTACCGGTGCCTGGGTGTCTGTTTCAACTGTGAACCCTATTTCCTTAGTATCTGAATTACCTGCTTGATCAATACACCTGATAAAGTAGTTGTAACTTCCAGGTCCTAGCCAGATGTTTGTTGAATGTTGATGTGATCCTGTATTTTCTGAGAATTTTATATAGGCTCCTGATCTTGTATTACTACGGGAACATATTGATTCCCCTTCCTTATAACCTGCAGATGTTGTCGCTTCAAGGGTTATTTTTATCGAATCTGTTGATCCTCTTATCGTTGTTTCATTTGGTTTTACTTCAGATATATATAATTGTCGTGTCCCTATTAAATTCAATGTTGCTGATTGTATATTCACATTTCCAAAAGTATCGTTACATCTGAAAAAGAATTTATTCTCTTTGTTGTTTTCTAGGCCTGTTAATTTTCCAGAGCATGTATAACTTAACTGGGTGTTAATGTTTGCTACACTATCTGGGCAAACCAGTTGGTTTCCCATGTTTTCATAGCTTTCGTCTTCATGACTCCACTTACACTGTGAAAGTTCATTTGTATACACTTGCACGTCAACTTCTCTTATTTCATTTTCATCAAAGTATGCAATCGGTGTCCCATCTTCAAGGTTGAACCCTTTTATTTCTGGGGCACTTGTATCATCTTCACCATCGATACAGAACTTAAACAAGAACTCATCGCGGTTCCATACGTTATTAGAAGCAGATTCACATCTTACATAAAGTCCCACATCCAAGCTAGTAAGATTAAGCGCTCCTTCCTGCTGAAGATGTACAACCCCTGGGAATGTCAAAGGTTGAATATGTTTTTCAATATACAGGTTACTATCTCCAAAGTCAGATACCATATCAGGGAAATTATCTGTTCTTTGGTAATCAATCTTACAATATCCTAATTTGTCAAGTTCCACACCAATATTAAATGGTTGGGAATAAGGAAGGCATGCTTCATCTTGATATTTTACTTCTACTCCGTATTGCCCTCTTGGCAGTGGATCATATCTATAGCCTTCTGTCAAGACATCTGTCCACGCAATTATATCAGGAGGGGCTACATCCCTTTCATTGAACCATATACATCTCGGATCATCTGAATTCTTATTTATTAATTCACAACCTGTTCCAAGGCTCTTACATTGATATTCTGCGCAAGGGAAAAGACCATCATTACATGAATCACAACCCGTTCCTTTTTGGGGTGCCTGCCACGGCTTGCACATGAATTCTATTTTCCTCACTCTTTCTCTTTTCAAAAGATTAGACAAAAAAAATCCAATAATGCCACCTGCAACAGCCCCTACAGGACCCAAAACTGCTGCCCCTATTAAAGCACCACCAGCAACACCAATGGTTTTTCTTGCTGCAATTTTAGCAGATCTTTCCACACTATGACCCTGTAATAAACTAACAGCAAAAACAATAACAAATGTACTTATTCCCGACGCAAGTATTAGGTATTTGGAAGCACTTATTCCCGCACCTATTTTAGCTATTGCAGAACCACTTCCTCCACTAAGGAGACCCTCACCCACTTTTTTTGCAGCCTCCTCAGCAGCTAATCTTACCGCTTCATCTGTAACCTCCTCACCAGCTTTTTTTGCAGCTTCTTCTCGTGCTCTCCGCCAAACCGCATCAAATGTTCTGTCTATAGCAGCCTGACCTACCATCGTTGTCAAGGGAGAGGCGCTGGGCCTCTGTTCGGTTCGTTGTTGAGAGGGGCACTGAGACGCTTCACATATTACATGTCCTAGGCTTGCACAAAAATCTTCAACACTAGTTCCTGGCGTAACAGAAATAGTCCTCTCTGCACCAGAAGTTCCTGCACGAACACATTGTTGTGTCCCCCCCTGTGCACTAACCACAGAAAATTCACTCCCGACCATATAAGAAATCGCGACGATACTTACTATTAAAATAATTATCTGGCTTATTGCCAGGCCGCTTCTTTTTTTTCTTTGCATTTTAAATTAAATTTGTTTCAACTTTTTTGCTTGACATTTTCTTACTTTTTGTTCTCGGCTCGTGGAAGGGTGTTCCAGTCAATTTGCTCTCCCTCGAATAAATCCTTCCATCTGTTGTATCCTTCTCTCCTAAGATAATTAGATGAAACTCCACAGTCTCCGAGGACAACGCAAATATTTTGTACGTTCTCTGCCCATTCTCTGTTTATTGGGGTTGTATCACTTGGAGGGGTTTCAAGGCATACAGGTGTGCACACATCTCTGCAATCTTCTCCCCCATCCTGCTCACATAATGCAAGGCAGTTTGAATCAGGATCTTTATCCCATCCAGTAAATATAAGTTCCTCTGTATAAGGCACAACACAAACAACACTGGAAAATTTACATACGCTTATAGGAGTTTGGATTTCTCCCTCAATATCTGCAATTGTTCCTTCAGGGTCCCAGAATTTAAATCCAGGAGAATATTTTGGAACACACGAAGCCTTTATCTTTTCCTTCGTGTCGCTGTCTTCTATAAGTTGCCTTGAAGGATCTCCATATGAGGTAGGGAAAATACCCTCGCTTTGTAGAACCTTACAATAATCGAGATTTTCGCAATCTCTTGTATTGTCCTGTAAAAAACACGTTGCCCAGTTATTTACTATCCATCCCGCAAATCCTTCCCCATCTTCAAGACAAAGTTTGTTTCTGAAATTATCACCGACCTCATACTGAACTTCTCCATTAGAGCAGTATATCAAAGTTGAAAGTTGTCCTGGTTTTGCATTTACAAAATTGCTTATTGGTTCCGAACACCAGCTTTCACCATGTTCTCTTCTTATCCCTCCTGTGAGTTCACTGGCAGAACAACCTAAATCAACACATATGTTGTTTCCAAATCTAGCATTTCCAGGACCACAGGTGCTTCCATCAAAATAACTACAAGCCCCGTAAATAGAAGAATCTATATTTCCCTTCCCATCACCAATATCAACTTCTACTCCCTCAACACCAGGAACAAAACTCCAGTAAGCAACATCATCTACCTTGTTCGCATCATAAATATTTGCATCGTTTCCGCAACTGTCAACAAAATAAACATCATTTCTTCCAGAAATACATTTTGTTCTCTTGGTTTTTGCACAAAGTGTTCCTAGTTCAGGTGCAGTACACAAAAACCCTTCATGAAAATCACCTCCATCTGTCTGACATTCTCCTCTTGTTATAAACTTACAATCTCTTCCCCTCTCTATTTCAAAAACACAAGCTCCTTTTTCCTTAGGAGATGCAAGAGACAGGCATAAAACCTCGTCTGTAATATCTGCTCTGAATTCTGCTCTTAAATTATAATCTGCCCCCTGAACATCACATCTTACTCTTTCAACCAATGAAGAACCTTCTCCAAGAAGACAGCACCCTACCTGGCATTGGGCAACCTCATCTTTTGGTTGGTTATAAAAGAAACCCCCTTGTGAAGGATCACATGTTGCCTGAGGGCTTGGGAGACAGTTCCCTGTTTGGGTATTGACACATGTTCCGGTTGAGCAATAGGATGTTGACTCACAAGAGGTTCTATCACATTTATAAGCTTGATTTGTGATAGGATTTGTTCCTGTATCACACTCTGATTGAGGAACATTTTGACACCACGCCCCACTCGTTGTTTTTTCAGCACAATATAATGCTTCTTGGGCAGAAATCTGATTATTTAAAAGTATGATAAATAGCATTCCAAAGATTAACATAACAAAGAAACTTAACCGCAAATTTCTGTTAAACTCGACTTCTTTTTTCCTCATGTTAACTGCCTACCTCTTTTATCTTTGCCTTTTCCATTTTAAAATCCTATAGGTTGGACTAAACTCCTAGATGTAAACTGAAATTTATTTCCACTATTCCTATCTGTTAAAACATAAATGCTTGTCCCATCATCACGCGGATTTTTTTCGACTTTTAGGTCAGGATAATATGTCATGTAAAGTCTTGGGTCTGCATCCCCATATGTTGTCTCCCATTCAATAATGCTATTCGCAATACTTGTTAATTCATAAAGATTGTTGTTCAGGACTATTCTAAATGCATCGTGGGTTTCTGTCTCTCCTTTCGTCAGAGTAAGAACATGAGTAAAACTTGTTACTATTCTTTTTGGAAGAAGCTCGACATTGGTAAAACCAGGCTGTAAAACTACCACATATCCCGAATCTTCATAATTTTCTCGAAGAGCATCGAAACAACTGATAACCTCGTCGTTTATCTCATCTTTAATTTCAGATTCTACGTGCTGTTTTAACAAGGGTTGTTGCACAACACAAAGAGCAAGATTTTCATTCGTATAACACAAATATTCAATATCAATATTGTTATAAGTAAAATAATGCTCGGGTTCTATGCTTCCCCCCCGTATAGATAATCTTTCTACAGCATCTTTTATTTCATCTTCTAAGCAGGTTTGGATGAATTGCTCTGGATTTTTTGTTTCACCTGTTATTCCTGTTCTTATTCCTGGAGCGAGCATATAAATTAGAACTCCAAAAGCAACAACGAGTACTGCAATAATAATAAAAATTGTAACTTGCCCCTTTTTTCTACTCACAAAATCACCCATGTTTCTCCTACGATATTATTATTTATAAACTTTAAGCATTAATCATCGGTTTCGACACGCGGAGCGAGCAAGAAAGAAAGTTCCATACGATCGTTTCTGAAATCTATTCTCAAAGGATGGTCATCTGCAAAATTTAAAAGAGTTCTCTCGGCGAGTTTCGCACCCTTTATGAATTTCTGTAAATATTCCAGACTATATCTCGACTTGCAGTTTTCTGCCTCTATCTTTGCCTCATCTCCCGAAAACTCAGACATGGCAGAGTTCAGGCTCGAAGCCTCGATTATAAATTTCCCTTCATTTATTATAAAAGAACATGCGTCTGCAACAACCAGACAGTCTTCTATAGAAGCAACAAAATCCAGAGAACTTAACTCCACTTTTGAACTGAATTCTAATTTTGGCATCTCTTTTTCTTCGCTTTCTATTTCAATTAGACTCAGATTAAAGTTTCTCCTTATTCTATCCTGAATCTGTATGTTGAGAACATTTTCCTTTTTTTCTAAGATAAGGGAACTACCTGGCCCGCATCTTTTCAAAATCCTCTTTAAGTCATCTAGATTCACCCCCAGAACCTCTTCGTCTGTCTCGAACTGTGAGAAAGAATGTCTCGAAAGAACGAATCTCACTAGAGAGACATTGGCGGGATCCATAGCAGTTATGCTCAACCCTTCTTCATTTACCTTTATCCTCACTTCTGTCACAAGGTCTGAGATGATTTCGATTACCCTCGAAAAAAGGCTTGGATTTTCTAATTTGACGAGCATTTTTAAAAAAAACATATAATACTTTTAAGTATTGTTATTATGAAGTATAGGGAAGTTTATATAAATCTTTCACAACTTTATCAAATATGGTAACTCCGCAGACGCCTAGGGAGCAGAGGATAAGGAGAATGACCCAATTATATTACTCTAGACCAGACATAAAAAAGGCTATTTTTGATTTTTCTAAAGACAGAGAGGTTGTTCCGAGTTATATGATGGAGGGTTTTGGAAAAAGACCAGACACCGTGCAGTATCCGGGAGACATCTTTGAACTAGTCAAGAGAGGGGCAACTTCCTTTCATTGTTCAGAAGAACTCTGGGAAGATCCTTTGAAGATTTCGACAGACCTGAACGAGAAACAGATGAATGAACTAAGGAAAGGATGGGATCTGTTGATAGATATTGACAGTAAATATCTGGATTATAGTAAGATAATGTTACAACAAATAATAAAAGTCTTCAAATTTCACAATATAAAGAATTTCGGAATAAAGTTCAGCGGAAGCAAAGGGTTTCACATAATCATTCCATGGAAGGCTTTTCCAAAAGAAATCAATGAAGTCAAGGCCTCTGACATGTTTCCCAAATGGCCGAGAATCATAACAAAATATATAACAGAGATTACAGAAAAGGAACTCATAGAAAAAACCTCTGGTCTGACAAAACCGAACAAATATGTCAGAGATTTTCAGGTTCCAAAGGAAGTGATGCCTGATTTAATCCTTGTTTCTCCTAGACATTTATTTCGAATGCCTTATTCTCTGCACGAAAAAACAGCACTGGCGAGTGTTGTCTTAGACTTGGAAGAAATAGAGAATTTTCAACCGAGAGACGCAAACCCCCTGAAAGCAAAACCCAGAGATTTTATGCCAAATTCAGAAGAAGGAGAGGCAACAGAACTTTTGAGAGAAGCCCTCGATTGGTACAAAGATAAATACCCTGAAGAAGAGAAAGAAAAGAAGAAGTTTGATTTTAAACCGGTGAAATTAACAGACCTCTCTGAAAAATACTTTCCTCCGAGCATTCAAACTATATTACAGGGCCTCAAAGGAGACGGAAGAAAGAGAGCCTTGTTCGTGCTCATGAATCTATTCCGTTCTATGGGGATGGAAAAAGAAGAGCTGGAAAAGAGAATATATTCATGGAATGA
>CAZMIN010000010.1:0-12776 GCA_964566405.1 Candidatus Woesearchaeota archaeon
CTGTCCAACACATAAGACCCATCCCAACAAGGGTAAATGTAGATATTGGGAAACTAAATCCTTTGATAAGAGATCCTTTGGTAAAAACCATAGAAAGCAACGGACCTGATCAAAAACTTGTGGTTAGTGGAATAATGGGAAGAAAAAACACAAACATAACTCTTAGTAAAGAGGAGATAGATGAAATAATAGAGGGATTCTCGAGAGAAACAAAAATTCCTGCAGATGAAGGAATCTTCAAGGCAGCTATAGGAGGACTCATCATTTCCGCAATAGTCTCTGATATTGTAGGTTCAAAATTCATAATCAAAAAGATGATTTAGGATTATTAAAAAATATAATACACCAACCTCACTTATACACTTTCTTTCTGTGATCAAACTTCAATAAAATTATTTCTTCCGCCCTTAATGCATAGACTAATCTAAATGGTTTAATATAAAGAGAACGTTCACCCTTTTTGTATTTTAATGGTTTTCCTACTTCTGGGTTTTCTAATATTTTCATAATTTGTTTTTCTATTTTTTTCAGAGAAAAACCATCTAATCCCTTAATATCTTTAATAAACCTTGGAGATCTAGTTACCTTGTTTATCACCATGTTTTCATTTCTTTAAGAAATTCTTCTACACTTGTTGTTGTTCCCTTTCCACCATCAATATCTTTCCAGATTTTATCAAGCTCTTTCATTTCTTCCACTTCCTGTTTTGTTAAATCTTTTACTTCCTTAAGAACAATTAAACCTTCTTGTCTTGATACAATAAAGGGTGTTCCTGCCTGTAAACCCTTTCTTAAATTTTCGGGAATTACGATTTGTCCTTTTGTACTTAATTTTGTTATCTCCATAAAGTAAGATATTCTTACTTCTTTATAAATGTTTCTAAAGAAATAATTTTTTGCACCCACACCGAGTATCATTAAAAACCATAACTTCCAACAAGGCCTTCTACTTGTTCTTCCGCCTGTGTTTCCTCGGAAAGCCTTTTTGCTATATCTTTCAGCCACTTAATCCTGTCTCTTTCCATAAAAGATTCAAGGGTTGCATTATCTAATTCTTCCCTATAGGAATGTTCTACCCAATAGGTTCCTAATTCGTATCTGACAACAATAAATCCCTTCTTTAATTTAGCTTCTTTCACCTCCAGAGCAGCGTTCCCAAATTCCCCAATTAAAACAGCCCTTTCTAAATCTGTTAAATTTATAGAAGTAATAGTAATTGTTGGTTTTGGTTCTGTGGGGGTTTGTTCTGGTGCTGGTTCTTCTTGCTCAGGTTCCTCTGATATTATCTCGCCCACATCAACTTTTCCTTCGCCTAGATTTGTTGTTAGATAAACTATTTCTTCCTGATTATTAATAAGACTAACTTTCAAATCTCCTGGTTCAAGAACCAACCCTAATTCAGACAAATCAATAACAAGTTCTTTTCCGACTCCACCAAGATATTCTTCTCCAAAACCTTTTTCAAATTCAGAGTAATCTGTGTTCACGATTACTTCGTTTCCCTCAATAGTTAAAAAAATCCAACCATCAGAAAGCTGTTCAAAATCTGTCCTCACACTCCTTGGTTTAATCTCTGCGGTTTCTCCCTCCTCTAGAATATATGTAAATGTATCCACTACAGAAACTTCTCCTTCAATCTCATTCTCAATCACAGCTATCACGTTTCCTGTCAATCTTCCAAAAAAGTTTCCTATAACACCTCCTGTTATGGGTGCTCCCCCTTCAGGTGGTTCTTCTGTTATGTTTTCTGATTCTTCCCGAGACAAAACACTGAGTATAAAATGAACAGTTGGGAAAATTTCCTTCTCTCCAGAAATACCATATCCTTCTCCTGCCCCCGAAATCGCTAACCCTTCAACATAAAAATCTCCTTCAACAAATTCATCTGAAACAACATTTTTCAAATCATATTCAAAAATATTTCCCTGGTTTTCAAAAACAATCTTGGATGATGCCGGAACGAGTTCACCCTCTCTCAGAGAGAATTTTAACTTTCCTTCAAGAGACTGAAATTCCTGATAATTCGCATCCAGATTAACTATTGCTCTTCCTGTAAGAGTTTCTCTTGGAAAATCGACAAGAGATATGAGTGCTATAACAAACAAAACTCCAAGAACAATCCATAGAAATTTCAGACCCTTAGATTCTTTCTGGACTCCATGATATTCTGAGATGACTTTTCCACCTTCTCTTCTGCTATGATAGATGTATGGCCCATATAGTTTCCCGCCTTTTCTTATATATTTTTTATAGGCCATTTTTGTAGGGTAACTCCTTTCATAACAAAATTAAAGAAGATATTTAAATTTTCCTAAAGTGCACAAACATCAATTTCCCAAACTTCATATTTATCCCCTGCATCTATTTGGGGGACAGGATCTCCAAAAGGAACCCCTAACCTGATATGGCTATATTCATTTGGCAATCCAGAAGATCTTATAAAATCAAATATTGAAATACACCTAGTCTCAGCAGGATTACTGAAATTAACATAATATGGTGGTGAAACCCAATTAACCTCTTCTGCTATAGGAAGATTAACACTATCAAAGTAAACCTTAGTAATTGACGGCCAGATACTATTTATCGTTCCATTGTTAACCGAAGGATTTAAGATGCAATTCCCCACCCCATCAGCAGTATACCCTGCTTCACAGAGACAAGAAGCTGAACAACCAATTGGAAGAGGTGATCCGTCACACTCATTTCCATCATCTATATCTGTCTGATTCCATGTTCCATCACAAGAGCTCCCACCACCTTCTCCTTCCCCTTCACCTTCTCCTTCACCTTCTCCTTCACCTTCTCCTTCACCTTCTCCACCGCCAGCAGGAGGCGAGCCTCCAATCTCTTCTGTATCTGTGATATCCCCCGCGGTTTCTCTTCCCGAGTTTGATAGATAAATTGGAGCAACAGAAACATCATCACCAGCACCAATCCCTGGAACATCTGTGGAATTAAAGACAAAAGACTTCTCATCTAATTCACCTAAAGATATGTTTTTTTGTATAACTATACTATCTGTTTCATTAAGGAAGACGAAGTTTATTCCAACCATATCCCCTCCCCCAGGACTCCTCCTAACACTAACCAAAACATCTGTACCATCCATATAGGCTCTCTTTATAGTCAAATCAAAAGTGAACTTACTGAGATCTATTCCCTCAGCCCCTTCTGTAACCAGATTTCTTATAACAACCCATATAATCCCAGTAGAAACAAGAACCAAAAGAATTATTATTAGTGTGGTAACAACAGCCGACAACCCTCTTTTATCCATCCAATAAATATGAATCTTTTATTTATAAAATTAAGCATTAAAAAATAAAATTAAGAATTAAGTATTAAAAAATAAAAATTATTGTACTGGTTGCTGTGCTGGTGCCTGTCCTTGTGGATTAAATGGAGCCAACAACAAAGTCTGATTTCCCACCCTCATCTGGAAAAATCCATTCTGTTGTACTTGGTTAACAATATCTTGATAAACCAATGATTGGGCATCAACTTGCTTCTCAACAACATACCCGTCAATAGTTGGTTTTACCCAAAGAGAAAAGAGAACCACTCCGGCAAGAACCACTATAACCAGAACCAAAACCGTAATAAGCACACCTGTTCTATTTGCCATTGTTTTTTTAGATTAACCTCCTTTAAAAACTTTATGCCGATTTAATTTATAGTTGTAATCTCAACCATTGTAATAACATCTTTCCAGGAAACATCTCCCTGTGCCCTTGCATAGACAGAAATAACATCTCCTGCCCCGAAGACAACAACATCCTTTGACTGAACATCATAGTCTTTCTTCACGCCTGATGAACTCGTATCGAAGGTGTTTCCAAACCCAATCGCTTCCCCGTTCCTGTATACTATTATTTCTATCTGTCCTGGATTACTCTGTCCAATATCTAAATTTGTAGAAACCGCTGTTATGCTTCCTTCCCTCATCATAACATATCCTTTCTCCAGACTCCCTTCAACACCTGTCGCGGTCTGTAAGAATCCAGATTCAACCATTGTTCCATCATACCCAAAATTCAAAAACTGTCTCTTGTCATGTGCAATTATCAAATCACCCTGTGCCTTCAACTCTTCCACGGAATATGAAATAATATAGACCTGATCTTTTTCTCCATCTTCCTCATAAGAAATTTCATATATGGCTAAATTATGATCCCCAACATTTTCTATATTAACCTCTTTTGGTAATGAATCAAAATCAACCTCCCTAATCTTAGAAACTTCTGAAGGAAGAACATCTCTCTTCTCCACAAAATCCAAGACAAAATCATAGACTGCTTCGGAAACATTCGTGTCTGAAACTTCATCCACTACTTCCTTCACTTCTGCCTGAAGGACCCTAGAAGACTGATCCTGCGCAGAGATGAATATCACTCCAATTACTAATACTAAAATTATTACAAAACCTAGACCAAATAATATTTTTCCCATTTCCAATAATACCTACTACTATCTCCCCTCTATTTACAAATAAATTAAAAAACCAAACTATTTAAATATTTCTCATAATAGATAAATTAATGAAAGAAAGAATAACCAAAGAAAAGATAGACAAATACCATAGATTAACCAGTAGTGCCTTAGAACTAACAAAAAAATCTATAATCAAAGGTAAAGAAAAACACGCAAAAGAAATAATTGATATGGTCTCTAACTATCTTTCAGATTCAGAACATTTTGAAAAACAAGGGGATTCTGTAAATGCTTTCGCTGCCTTAAATTATGCACATGGTTGGTTAGACGCCGGGGTGAGGCTAGATGTGTTCGATGTCAAAAATAATAAACTTTTCACAATAAAGTAAGATATAAAAATAAAACTTTCTTAGATAAATCATGAAAAAGGTGATTGTTCTCAGTCTTGGAGGAAGCTTAATCATTCCCGATGATGTCGATATAAAATTTCTAAAGCAATTCAAGAAAATTATTCTGAAGAACTCCAGAAAGCATAAATTTCTGGTTGGGTGCGGAGGAGGAAGCATTGCGAGGAAATACATCTCTGCTTTGAGGAAAGAAGGCCTAGATGTAAAACACCAGAGCCTCGCTGGAATATCTGCAACAAGAATGAATGCCAGATTCATGAGTTATTTCTTCGATATAGATCCAAAGCACGGAATTCCCCACACAAAAGAGATGCTAGGAAAATATTCCAAGGGACAGAACATCGTATTCTTCGGTGCATTAGAGTATAAACCAAAACAGACATCTGATTCGACGGCGGCAGGAATTGCAAGACAATACAAAACAATATTCATCAACCTGACAAATGTTACAGGACTCTATGATAAAGACCCTAAGAAGCATAAGAATGCAAAACTAATCTCAAAGATAAGCTGGAAAGACTTCGACAAGATGGCAAATGCCAGCAAATACACTCCAGGACAGCATTTTGTATTAGACCAAACAGCATCAAAAATAATTCTTAACAATAAGATAACTACTTATATCATAGGACCTGATTTAAAACAACTAGAAAATATTCTAAAAGGCAAAAAATTTCGTGGAACTCTGGTTCAAGGATGAGTCAGTTTTATAAATAACCCTCTGTTCTTTAAATAATGAAATCTGTCTTAATCAGAGAAAACGATTTCCAGAAAGCTAGGAAAAAAATAAAAGAATCTAAAGAAAAAAGAATCTTCTCTAGCAATAATGACGAATTGAACAGAAAAATTCTTGAAAAAGAAAAGATAGATGTTCTTCTCCTAAACCAAAGCCAGAGAAGAGACAGGATGAAACAGAGAGATTCCGGATTAAACCATATTCTAGCAAAAATTGCCAAAAAGAAAGGAGTGGCTATCGGAATAAATCTTGATGAAATAATAGACTCAAACCCAAAAGAAAAAACAGAAATTCTCTCAAGAATAAGGCAAAATATAAAAATCTGTAATAAAAATAAATTAAAAATGGAATTTATCTCACAAAAGAATAAAAGGGATGTTCGTGATCTAAAATCTCTCGGATTGTCTTTAGGGATGCCTACATGGATGACCGAATCTATATAAAATGGATATGAAAAAACTGATAGAATCTCTGAGTCCTATGGAAAGGAAGATACTCCCGCACATAGGGGAAAAAAGTCTGAGTGAAATCTGTAAAAAATCTAATCTAGACAAGATAAGCGCTATCAGGGCCCTTGAATATCTAAAAAATAAGAAGATAATAAATATTCTAACCCAGAAAAAAAAGATGATAGAAATTGGTGTCAATGGGGCACTCTACAAAAAGAAAGGATTGCCCGAAAGGAGACTCTTAAATCTCCTAGACGAAAAGAGAATTCTTAAATTAGAAGATGCAAAAAAACAGAGCGGTCTGTCAGAAGATGAATTCAAAGCATCCATAGGTGCACTCAAGAAAAAAGCACTCATTGAACTCAACAAAGGAAAAATAATCTTTAGTGCCAAAAAAGAAGAAATTTCCAAAAAAATCCTAGAAGAATCTTTTATAGAAGCCCTTCCTCTTGAATACGATTCTCTAACACCGGAACAAATGCATGCATTGAAGGCCCTTCAAAACAGAAGAGACATAGTTCAGATAAGAGAAGAAAAAATAATAGAGATAGAGGCCACAGATCTTGGTAAAAAATTAATAAGAGGTGGAATAAAAGGGCAAGAATTGATAGAGCAAGTGACTTCTGAGATTCTAAAAAAAGATTCTTCATGGAAAGGGAAAAAATTCCGAAGATACGATGTGACTTATCCTGTTCCTCTAATGAATGGAGGAAAGAGACACTTCGTTAACCAGGCAATAGATTATGCCAGAAGAATATGGACAGACATGGGCTTCAAAGAAATGAGTGGAAACCTAATCACGAGCTCTTTCTGGAATTTCGACGCATTATTCACAGCACAAGACCATCCTGTTCGGGAAATGCAAGATACATTCTTCCTAGATAAAAAAACAGAACTTCCCGATAAAAATCTTGTAAAAAAAGTAAGAGAAGCCCATGAAAAAGGAGTTGGAGGAAGCAAGGGATGGGGATATTCTTGGGATGAAGAAGAAGCTAAGAGGCTCGTAATGAGAACCCACACCACGTGTCTTTCTGCCCAGACTCTCGCTAAATTAAAGAAAGAAGAAATACCTGCAAAATTCTTCGCAATTGGTAGGTGTTTCAGAAACGAAGCTGTTGACTGGAGCCATAGTTTTGAATTCAATCAAACGGAAGGAATAGTCGTAGACAAAAATGTAAATTTCAAACATCTCTTGGGATATCTGAAACATTTCTACAAAAAAATGGGTTTTGAAAAAGTGAGATTCAGGCCTGCTTATTTCCCTTACACAGAACCCTCTATGGAAATAGATATCTGGCATCCTGAGAAAAAAGTCTGGTTAGAACTCGGAGGAGCAGGAATTTTCAGACCAGAAATAACTATTCCACTCTTAGGGGAATGGATTCCTATTCTAGCATGGGGTCCTGGATTCGACAGAATATTAATGGATTATTATGATATTAAGGATTTGAGAGAGCTCTACAAAAATGATATAACAAAATTAAGGGGGATGAAATTCTGGATGAAATAAAATGGCAGTCATAAATCTCAATAAAAAACAATTCGAAAGAGAAATAGGAAAATTAGATGCAAGAATGCAAGACAGGGTTGCTATGTTTGGAACCCCAATCGAGAGGATAACAAAGAATGATGTTCAAATTGAGATATTCCCGAACCGCCCTGATTTACTTTCTTATCAGGGATTCAAGAGATCTTTCCTTGGTTTCTTGGGAAAGAGAAGGGGGTTAAAAGAATACAAGATAAATCCCCCTGAAAAAAACTATAAGGTAAATATAGAATCTTCTGTAAAAGATGTTCGGCCTTACACAGCATGTGCGATAGTAAAGGATTTGAAATTAAACGACGAGAAGATAAAAGAAATAATCGAGATTCAGGAAAAGCTACACATTACGGTAGGAAGGAAGAGAAAAAAAGTTGCAATCGGTATTTATCCTCTTGAAAAAATCAAGCTTCCAATAACATTTAAGGCAATGGAACCAGATAGAATAAAATTCATACCTCTTGAGATGGACAGACAACTCTCAGGACTCGAGATTCTCCAAAGACATCCTGCAGGAAGAGACTATGCCCATCTTTTAGCAGGAAAAGCCAATTTCCCTGTGTTTATCGACGCAAACAAACAAATACTGAGCATGCCCCCTATAATAAATTCTCATGCCACAGGGAAGATTACTGAAAAAACTAGAGAAGTTTTCATAGAATGTTCTGGATTTAATTTAGAGATTCTAAAGCAATGTCTGAATATAATTGTTACATGTCTGGCAGACATGGGGGGAAAGATATATCAAATGAAATTAAACTATGGAAAAACTCCTGATCTTACTCCGAAAAAAGCAAAAATATCATTAGAAAATACAAATAAACTTTTAGGATTAGAGCTCAATGAAAAACAAATAAAACAGATGTTAGAAAAGATGGGGTATGATTATAAAGAAGGTAATGTTGAAGTTCCTGCCTGGAGAACAGACATTTTGCATGAGGTTGACCTAATAGAAGATGTTGCAATCGCATATGGGTATGATAATTTCATTCCTGAAATTCCAGAGATATCTACAATCGGTGAGGAAAATCCTATAGAAAGCATAAAAAGAAGAATGGCAGAAGTTCTTTCTGGCGCAGGAATACTAGAGGTTTCTAATTACCATTTAACAAACAAGAGAAACCAGACAATAAAAATGGGTATTCCTAAAAAAGAAGAAAAAGACGTTTTAGAAGTAGAGGAATCAAAAACATTTTTCACAGTTCTGAGGAAAGATCTCGTTCATGTTCTGTTAAATATCTTTTCAGAAAATATTGATGCAGAATATCCTCAAAAAATATTCGAGATTGGAAAAGTTTTCGAATCAGAGGGATCTGATATCAAAGAAATTGAAAGGCTTGCAATAGGATTCTCTCCTGGAAATTTCACAGAGATAAAACAAATTTTAGAATATTTCTCAAATATGATTGGTTTGAAAATGAATCTAAAAGAAGAGGAAGAAACTCCCGCACATTTTATAGAAGGAAGAACCGGAAGGATAATCTTCGAAGGAAAAGAAATCGGCTCTATAGGAGAGATTCATCCGAAAATCTTAAAGAATTGGAAAATAAAAATGCCTGTTGTATTATTGGAAATAAACCTAGAAGAAATTTTTAAAGAGTTAATCGAAAACTAACACTTCAGGCCCTTTTGCTCGTATTGATCCCCCTGATTGACTAAAAACCCCTCTATTTCGAATTCTTATTCCTGGTGCTCTCGTAACTTCCCCAATAGTCCGTGAAGGAATTCCGCGTTCTTTCGCAATAACTTTGACCTCTGTTGGGTTTGGAGTGATTACCACCATCCCGTGCCTCATATTCCATGTTTTGTACGCTTCTTCATCTGAAACAGCCCCTAATGCCTGAACATATCTCATAAATCCAGTAGGCTCCATAGGAGAATGAACTGTTGCACCAAGCCCGGATGGCTTTAATATTCTTCCAAGCTTTCCAGGAAGACCTCCTCCTGTAATGTTCGCTACCCCATGAACTTCAACTTTTGGCTCTCCATCATACCCTCCAAACATATCAACAACCGTAGGGGTATAAATTCTAGAAGGGGTTAAAGCTAGGTCCCCCAGTGTTTTTTCGCCAGATCCCCAAATAAGATTGTGCCAATTTTCCCCAAGGTTTTCTCTCATTATCAACCTAACCAACGAAATTCCGTTTGACCTAAAACCAGGCTCTTCTAAACCAACCAAACTATCCCCCTCTTGTATTTCATCTCCTGTGAAAATCCTATCTCTCTTAGCAAACCAGACAACTGTCCCACCCCAATTATAATTGAATTTACCGTAGCCGTTAACTCTATCTCCCAACTCTGCAACTTCCCCATCAATAACAAATACTCTCGCATCTCTAGCAGCAGCGATGTATCCTAATGCAATCTGTCTAACTTCTTGGATGTGTGTTTCATCTTCATTTCCTAAGGAATTAACATCTAGAATAGAGTTAAATAAAACCGGTTCTGCCCCTCTCCTAACTGCATCATCACACACCATTGCGAACAAGTTATATGCCATGGTTCTGTGATTTCCTGTTCTTTCTGCGAACTCTACCTTCGTTCCAATACCATCAGATCCAGAGCCTATCAGTGTTCCTTCTGGCAAACCAGAGGCATACATTCCCCTTATCCCACCAAAATCATCATGCGGAACAAATAGTTCTCCAAACCTTCCTTTCCTATTATCCCATGTTAATCTTGCCGCATTATACATAATCTCTGAAGCAGTGTCTCCCAGTTCTACATCAACCCCTGCATCAGAATATTTCATTCCTCTACTCATAGAAAAATATGCTCGCCCATATTTATAAAAATTATTGTATTAAAACAACCCTATCCAAAATAACCCTTAGATTCAACCTCAAACTTATTATCCCAGTTTCTATTTATTCTATCTAAAATATCTAAGATATCTCTCTTTACACTCTTCCATAATTCATAAGAGTTCCTGATAAATTCTGCTTCACCTTTCTCAGAAAAATTAGTATCTATCTCGATTAATTTAATCTCGTTTTTTGCGAGTTTTTTATAAATCTCTGCTGCCTTTTTCTTCTCTTCAGATCCAAGAGATTTGATTATAGAGAAAACAAACATCGGGGCGTTTACAGGATTAAGAAGGGTTTCCACAAACCTCATATATCCTGAGAGTTTATCAGCCATGAATTTCCTCACTTCTCTTATTAAGATATCTGTCTCTAGCTCTGCAGCTTTTTCTATCTGGAAATCCTCATTGAGTTTTTCAAAGCTTGGAAGATCATATCTTCTTTCGATGACCTTATAATTTTTCTTTAATTTTGTTAGCTTGGATTCTTCTTTTGTCATATTTCTTGTTGTAATAAGAGTTTTATAAAGTTAAGCCACAGCTGAGAATCGAACTCAGGACCTCTTCGTTACCAACGAAGTGCTCTACCGTCTGAGCTACTGTGGCTTGTTTAGCTCGGGTGGTTTATACCGTCTGAGCTACTGTGGCTTTGTTTGAGGCTTAATAGAAATATTCAAATTAGAGTATAAAAATCTTAAGATATCTATTTTCTAGAAATTTTGAGAATCCAAAGAACCAATAAAACAATCAAAAATGCAAAAGCCACAAACCCTGCAATCATAGAAATTAGGGCAAAGAAATTAATAAATAATGTGTTTGATGACATGTTGTAAAGAATCAATGAAACAACGAATATAGATAGAAACAAAAGGAAATTTTTCCAGGCTAGGTTAAGCTTATTTTTTGTAGAACGAACAGTCTTAACAGTTCTTTTCTTAGCTCTCTTTTTTTTAGCCATTTTATAGGATAATGTATCAAATATACTTTATAAATATTACTCGGGGAGCCAATCTAATTTAATGGCTTCTCCTGTAATTTTCTGTGAATTTTCAAAAAGATTATTCAGCCATTCTGTATAAGAATAGATAAAGATTTCATAATTCTCTCTTTCATACAGGGCCAGGTCGTTGTTGCTGATTATCAAGAGAGCACTTAGAGTAAAAAACATAAGAACTATCAATATAAATTTCATCTTAACCCATGCTCTGATTTTTAGGAGTCCAATCAAGGCTAATTGCCTGTGCTGTTATAGATTTCAGATTGTTGAACGAAGCAAGCAACCAAGACATATAGAGTTTTGATGCAGCCATCACCCCAGGAATAGTAGTCATATCAATATCCTCACCTTTAAGTGTGATTGTAAAGCTGATATATGTGAATAATATCAACGCTATTAGGAATATGGCAAAAATCTTGTGCCTTAGTCTCTTCACTTCGATTATGACCCATATAGCGATAATCAATATAGCTACTATAAAGAGCGTAATCCCAAATTCTACCATACATTATTAAAAAGAAGTAAGTATAAAAAGTTTTTTATCGAAAGTTTTTAAAAGAAAAGAAATTTGATTGGAAGATGAAAGGGGGAATTATCGCATTAATTGTCGTAGTGGTTATAATTCTTGTAATTGTAGGTTTTTTTCTATTTCAGCGAGAAGGGGACACAAATGAAAATAATCAGGATTCTGGTATGGAAAACCAGAATGTAGGGAATCAGCCACAAACCCATAATATTGAAATAAAAAATTTTGCCTTTCAGACAAGCGAACTAAAAATAAATATTGGCGATACTGTCGTATGGATAAACAAAGATTTTGCAAAACATACAGTAACTTCCGATTCTGGAAATGAACTTGGTTCCTCCTTATTATCAAAAGAACAGAGTTATTCTCATATATTTACAGAAGAAGGAATTTTTGAATATCATTGTACTCCTCATCCATATATGAAAGGAAAAATAATTGTTGAATAATTATCTCTTTCTTGTTCTGATTCGTTCAGAGGCCTCTAACCCAAGATAAAATCCCAAGATATGCCAAATCCACCAAAAGAAGCTAGGCAAGAAGATTCCAAAGACTACAAATGGTGGAGCACCATATCTTGCCGCAATTCCAAAAAACTGGACAAGACCTGAATAAGAAGAAATGAGGTAAAAAAAGGAAATCCATGTTCCAAAAACCACTGAAAAAAATAATTTCTTTATATGATTTTTTTTGTTGTAAATTGAAAACCAGATAAAAGCAAAAAGAATTACATTTGCCATCTTAATTGTATAATAATAATTAGATTCACCAACTCCTGTAAAATGCAAAACAAAATCTAGAATCCAGAAAACAACAACGGTTATGACTATTTTATAAAATATCTCTTTCTTCATACAAGGTCATATTAGATTTAATATTTAAACT